>NZ_CACVBO010000001.1:1552500-1852500 GCF_902728235.1 Lentimonas sp. CC4 | reverse complement strand
AACCGTCGCGCTAAGACCCCTACGACGGGATGGTCTAAATAGCGTTCCCTCCACAGCGGCAAAGGCCACGATTTCTGGAGCAAAAACAAATTATCAATACGCTCCTTTTGAGCGACCAACATCTTCTCTAGATCTTTTGCGCTTCCCTTGATCTCCTTAATATCATCCGCGAAATTCTGCTTCAATGAAGCTGGAAGCGTTTTCTGCGGATTACCATCTGGTTTGAGAAAGCTCAGAACCGGCTTCTGTCCGACGACCTCAAGAACAGCCGTATAATCGCCTAGCGACTCCTCCATCCGTCCGACATCTGTCAGTCCATAACTCGGCACGCTCATTTCCTCCAGTTCATCCGTAGAGACACCCACTTGATCTGCGAGACGCTGTAGCGCTTTCTCAATACTCTTCTGCGCAGTTCCAAATTTCACGCGAACCTTCATCATCGCCAATTGAGACAACGCAGCTTCGGAGCCGACATTTCCCAACGCCCAGACGCAGGCATTACCCAAACGCGTCGCCCGAGGCCCAATCCCTGGAATTTTCTTGTAAGCGCTGACTCCGACAAATCCCAACGCCCGAGTGAGCTCATCGACATTAACGAGCCCAGACATCCATGCCAGCCCCTTCAATGCATCCAGGTTCGGCTCAGAGAATGACATCGGATCGAACTGAACCGAATAGCTCCCACCATATTTTATTTCACGAACTTCAAGTGCTGGCTTATCAACAAGCAGCAACCATTGCTCGGAAAACTGCGCAAAGCGCTCCTCTCCGACTTCACCGATCAATTCACATGCCCGCTTCTCCCATTTCTTAGTAGGCTTCCCCGCACTACAATTACTCGCGTGATCCAATAAATGTGCCCACTGCCCTCGTGCGGCATCCGACATCGCCTCGAGATCATCCAATAACTGATTCGCGAAAACCTCACCATTTCTAAGAATCCGAACAAGAGGTGCTTCGCCTTCCTCTAAAACAAGCTCTCTCAATTTCTTTGCCCATTTACGTGAATCGACATTCTCACCATCAAAATGTTCAATCAACTCCTTTAGCAGCTTGATCTGTTCATCCGTAAATGATCCTTGAGCTTTCAGGTATCTGTTTGCAAACGCAGGAAAATACGCCCGTGGATCTACCCACGGAAAACCACCTAACTCAATCAATGCCACGCACAATTTAGTAAATTGCGACTCATTCAATGATTGCTTACGCCGAAGCAAAGCGGAAACCAAGAAACGAGCCCGAAGATTAGTCGAACGATCACGATTCGGCAATTGATAGGGGGCTTGATTCGATATGGATTTTTTTGAAATCGCACACGCCACCAACAAGAGCAACTCGGCCTGCCGCGTAGTATCCAGTTCCAACAACTCCTTAAACTTAGGCTCTAAGCGAACCAGTTCCTCGCAAAGCCAACCATCCTCGGCTTCAATAGGGCATAGGTAGAGGTTCAACAAACCGGTGAGTTCACTCACCTCTACAGGTTTCGTTCCAAAGAGTCGCTTAAGCATCTAATTATCCTTTTTGTTCAACCGCCGACTAGCGCCACCAATTTTATAAATGTTACATCTGTATCGACCTTTACGCTAAAGGCCTGATCCAAGCTTTCGACCTGACAATCTCCGACTAAAACAAAGAATCCATTTCTCTCAAAGGCCTTACATGCCTCTTGGAATTGTAGCTCCCAATCAATCGCCCTACGAGATGTCACTCTCCCTTTCGCAATCTTACTCGCCTTGGAATTCAAGTGCTGTTCTTCCTTCGTCGGCGTAACTAATAGCTTTCTCAATGGTTCGCTCGGAGCTTCAATCAGCTGACGATTATAATCCTCCACTTCCTGATATACGCGCTGACGAATCAACTCTCGAACCGTCAGTGTTTCAGTCAAACTATTCAGAGTCAGGACTACTTCCTTCTCACTCCCGACGCGCTCATCGCATATTGTAATTGTAGCCATATGGTTTCCTCCAAGTCTAAGATTAATCCGATCAAATAGTCGTTAGAGTCACACGTCAACTACTTGATTACAAGTGAACTAATTGACGCGAAAGTGCCATCAGCGATACCTGTATCTTAAGCCTGTCGGTATTACGATAGATCCAATGGCTCAAATAATACGGAATAGATCACTCCCACGAGCACTCTCCTATCCAATATGACAAAACCAGAAATAAACGCACTCGACCTCAGTAACACATTTCCACGCAGTCCGCGCGCAACGCTTGGCGGCTACGTGATCGCAGGACGCACGCTGGATAAATGCCGCGCCGTGATCGCAGGAACCGCAGGCGAGTATCACTTCGATTGCCCGCTCGACCAACTTTTTCTCCAATTCGCAGAGATCTCAGCGGAGGACTTTAAGGCCTTTGTCGCAACTGGTGCCGATGACGCCGCCGTCGCCGAATGGATACAAGCCAACGCAGCCGATCACACACAGGAGGCCTTGGTCCAATGGAACAACGATCTACGCTTCAAGCGAATTAGCGAAATGCCGATTGAACTGCAGGTATACCTCGAAGGCTACATTGCAGAGTTCATTCCATCTAATAAAATCGTTTACAACTGGTTCGACGTCTATGACATCGAAGAGCAGCGCATTTAGCGCTACGAACCTAAAAAGAGTAGTTAGAAGTTAGAAGACAGAAGTTAGGAGCTGATCATCAGTGATTTATGCAGTCTCTGCCGCTCGCAATTGGTTGAGTGTCGCTGCGCTCGGCAGACGACGCCCTAAGCACTTCATTACCAAAGACTAACTTCTGACTCCTTACTTCTAACTCCTGAATTCAGAATGAACCGCCCGCTTACATCAACCAGCACACCAGTCGCAAGCCCATGCACCGATGCGTGCGTGACCGACCGTCAGAACATCTGCACAGGTTGCTATCGGACGATCGACGAGATTATCGATTGGGCACGGCTGAGCGAATCCCGTAAGCGAGATATTTTGGTGCGTTGCCAACAGCGTAAAGCGGAAGCCTAATAAAGGGCGATGGTTCGCCTAAATACCGTTTCATAATTCCACATATCTCGCAGTCCGAGACTCCCGTGACATGTATGGGCGCAGTGTGCGAATTGACTCGCACCCTGGATGCGCAATCAAGCTGACTTCTAAGCGATTTCACACAGACCTGCGCAAGCGCAGTCACTACCAAATAAAGGAGAGAAGGTGCTCACCCCCTAAAAAAGCTTCCGCGCCGATTAGCGTGAGTGGTCGCTTCGGCATTGTTTGTTCTGAGATGGTTCTCCAGTTCACTGGTGTGGCACGGGCTTCTCGGAGAAAGCCTGTTTGCGCTATCGAATCCATGCTCGCCTGCCATAGCAGGAGAAGTATACACCACAATTTTGAATCAGAGATTCCCCAGTGCGCGGGGAGCCTCAACAGCCATCCCGCTACACGACGATGAACCAAAAAATAACGTTCTACGTTTGAGTTTGCTCGATTTTTATACAAAATATTTACATATGAAAATCCTAGCTGCCCTACTCTCCTGCTCACTCTTAGCACTTCCAACACTCGCGAATGTTGTAAAAATCACTTATCCCGACTGGCCTGAAGGTGTGGTATTAACGAACTTGGCCGCAGTCGTGCTAGAAGAAAAAATGGGGTATACCGTCGAACTGACACTGGCAGAACCCGCAGTGATTTACGATTCAGTCGCAGCGGGCGAGCAGGATGTCTATCTGGATGCCTGGCTTCCCTTCACGCATGCCTCCTACTGGAAAGAACACTCATTCAGCTTGGAACGGCTAGGCACCATTATTGAACAGACACATATCGGCTTGGCGGTGCCGAGTTACGTCGATATTACGAATATCAACCAACTCAATAACAACCGAGAGTTGTTTGGCGGCAAAATAATCGGCATCGAGGTGGACGCGGGACTCACCAAGATGACTAAGCGCGCGATTAACGAATACGAGCTAGACTTCACACAAGTCAGCGCGGGCACAGACGCAATGACCACGGCGTTGGATAAAGCGATTGCAGCAAACGAACCAATCGTCGTGACAGCATGGACACCACACTGGATGTTCGCTCGCTACGACCTCAAGATGTTGGTCGATACGAGAAATGTTTATCAGCCCGACGGCATCCGAAAATTTGCGCGACCTGGCTTTGCTGAAGACCAACCGGACGCGAATCGCTTCCTTAAACGCTTCGCACTGACGGAAGATCAGCTCAACGCCCTCCTACTGGAAGTCCATGATAGTCAGAGCACCGCGAAAGAAGTCACCCGCAAGTGGATGATGGATCACCCCGAGATCATCGAGGCATGGATTGCCCCAGAAAAGAAGTGGTGGCAAAAGGTCTTTTAGGCAGATTTTCAGGGATTCGTTATATTTCTTAATATTCCTCGTAAATAAGGGTTGATCTTACTGAAAAGGCCGCTTTCTTCGTCTCCATTGGTATGGAGAAGTGGCTGAGTGGCCGAAAGCGCTTCTTTGCTAAAGAAGTGAGCCTCAAAAGGGTTCCATGGGTTCAAATCCCATCTTCTCCGCCACCTTTTAAAACCCGCTCTAACGAGCGGGTTTTCTTTTGCCTGAGTGACAAGATTGAGCGGTCTGCCGCTCGTATTAATCATAATCCGACTCTTACTCATAATCCTCAATGGATACGCCCTTAGATTAAGAATAAGATGATGAGTAGGATTAAGATGAAGGACTGACTCTGACGGATGGCGTGCGGGACGCACGCCGCGACCTCCTAGACGTGGTGGTATTTAGAACCGGCATTGATCGATACGGCACGGTAGAGCTGCTCGCAGAGTAGCATACGGGCGATTTCGTGCGTAAACGTGAGCGGTGAGAGGGCAAAGAGAACATCTGCCTTTGCTTTGACATCGGGACTGAGCCCATATGCCCCGCCGATTATGAAAACGGCGGGTTGCCCCTGAAGGTTGAGCAACTCTTTAGCGAGGCCAGCGGAGGTGCGGGTCTTGCCCTCTTCAGCCATTGCGTAGATGCGGGCACCTTTGCGCTTGGCTAAGGCATCGAGAATGCGTTCGCCCTCGCTCTCGACTGTGCCATCGTTGAGCTCAATCAGCTCAAAATTGCCAGATCGCTTGAGACGCTTTGAAAAGTCATCGGTGAGCGCTAGCAGTGGCTTGTTCTTCATTCGGCCGATGGCAATGATGGTGTAACGATACATGAGAGAGTGAAAGTGGTAGTGAAGGTGAGAGTGCGGAGACTGACAGTGAATGAGAATGAGGCGAGATCTCTGCCACTTAATCAAATGCTCAAGCGGCAGGATGCCGCTTCTACTCTGTTTAGTCGGGAATCTCCAGATCAACAAGGACGGGGCAATGGTCGCTCACATAGGAGCGGAGGATCTCGCAATGCCGCACCTTATAGCTGGGTGGCACGAGAATGAAGTCCAAGCCGTGAATGGGCATGAGCGAGGGAAAGGTGCGGCCTTTGATCGGATAGAGCTGATAGGCGCAGCGCTCTTCCAAATAATTAAATAAATGCGCAACGGCGTCGTTGGGTTTGCCAGACCGGCTATTGAAATCGCCGCAGACGATCGGCGATAGATACGTCTCGCCGCCCCGTTGGGCATGGCGCTCTTCTAAAAATAGGATGAGCCGCTCGATTTGCTCAAGCCGGCGCAGTCGTGATTTATAGTCGAGATGCAGATTGACGATTGGCAGATGCCCGTGCGGCAGGGTGTGCTCAGTGTAGAGAAAGCCTTTCTCGCCGAGCTCTGCGGTGCCAAAGGCTCGATGATCGGCATGCTCTATAGGGAAGCGCGATAACACACCATTGCCATAAGCCAGCGGCAAACGGCCACCTCGACGATTATGCACGCCGAGATGACTGTGCTCATAGCCTACCTCGGCTTTTAAGAAATCGAGCAGATGGATACGCTTGTTCCAATGCGAGTCTTCATCGACCTCCTGCATTGCCACGATATCTGCCCCCTCGCGCTTGAGCAATCGAGCGATACGCATGAGATTACGCTCGATTCCCCGTGCACCATGAAAGCCCTGATACGTCGAAAGCCCACGCCCATGCGCTATATTGAGCGTAAGGATGCGGAGCGAACGAGGTGACATAAGCAATGAGGTGGTGACTACGCGCCTTCTTGAACGGAGCGCGCGTATTCAGCTACGGATTTAAATAGTGAATCCGCAAAGGATGCGACAGAAACCAGCACAAGCTGAAGCTCTACATCACTGAAGAACACGATATCCTCTGCGCGGAATACCTTACGCAGGTCAACCAGCTTGCCCTGAGGCTGCCCTTCGACAGCGGCTTCTTGGATCTCGACGGACTTCAGTTCGATAGCAAGTTCGCCTTGCTCATCGACTTGCTCGGCTTTAACGACACCGTTCTGTTGCATCAGAATCTGCATCACGAAACCAAGTGAGGTAATGCTATCCTCTAGCTCGCACATGATGCCGTAATCCTTCTCCAGGCGGTTAAATTTCTCGTCGAGTTGAGCTGGGATGAATGCTTGCTGCGACTCTTGTGCCGCCTTCTGCGCATCAGGCGTCACGTCCTTATTCGCATTCGTGGCTTTCACCAGAGCGAGGAAGAAGTGCGCGTTGTTCATCGCAGTCACGGTCAAATTCAGGGAATCTCCAATCACCTGACGCACGAGAAGATCGCGTGCATAGGCCTGCATTTGTTCAAAGTTTTGGTGGCGTGGAGCCGCTGGCATGATGCGGGGCGCATTCACATGTTGATTGTAAGTCTCTTCCTGCACCGCCTCTCGCGAAGCGAGATTAAACGCCAACATGTCGAAATGGCGCTGTAGCCCGGACATGAACTGTTGGGCGATTTGCTGGAGATTAACTTGCTGCGGTTGCCCGCCGTTGGGATTGGATTCAGCTGTCATAAAAATTCTCTTTAATAATGTAACTTTGGGAAAAGCCCTTCACTCAACGAATTCTGGCAGCAGGGACAACCTCGTATTCAACTTATGCGAAAAATGATTGGAAGCAACTCGCGTAAAGGCTCGTCTGCCCTGCTTTATTGATTACAGTAACGCTTATGTGGGCATGGCTCAATGAACAGCTAATCATCCCCCTCACCTCTTGGTTGGGCGGAGCGTTGGCGTTTTTCGTAGCAAATGCCACAACTGTGGTGGGTTTCATCCTCGCCTTACTCATCATCCGCCGCGTGCTGACGGAGAAACGTAACCCCAGCAACTTCTTCGCGTGGTTCTTTCTCGTCCTGTTTTTCCCGCTCGTGGGCGTGCCGCTCTATTTTATGTTCGGCGGACGTAAAAGCCGTAAATCATCGCGTATTAAACGCGAAATCGCCGAAGCCGCGCGGGCTCTAACCGACGAGTTACACGCCCAGCGACCACGACCACATGACATGCTCGCCTACGAAGGCGGCAACACAGTGACCACAGGTAACCATTTCAAACTATTGCCCGACGGCGAGACTGCCTTTCACCGAATCTGCGCGGAAATTGAGAAGGCCGAGCACACCATCCATATCGCCACCTACATCTTGAGCCGCGATGCCACGGGGAATACAATCGTCGATCTCCTAGCAAAACGCGCCGCCGAGGGCATCACTGTGCGCCTCCTGCTCGACTCGCTCGGCAGCTGGAATCAGACCCGCGCCGCACGTTACAAAATACGCAAGGCTGGCGGCCACGTAGCGATGTTCATGCCTGTGCTGCCGATCCAGACGCAGATTTCCTCGAATCTCCGTAATCATCGCAAGATCGCCATATTCGACAACTACCGAGCCATCACTGGTGGCCAAAACCTCGACATGCGCTTTATGGGAGCAACGCCGACGCCCGAGCGCTTCACCGATTTCAGCGTAGTGACCCAGGGGCCAGCGGTCGCCCACCTCACCCGCACCTTTCTGGCGGACTGGGCATTTGCCGCCAAAGAATCACCTACAAAACACAGAAAAATCCTCTGTCACGTCCCCGAGGAAGCCGGCGACAGCACCATCGAAGTCATCGCCAGTGGCCCGGACGTCCCGAACGACCCACTCTGGGAGCAAATCATCCGTATCATCCAAGAGTTCAAGCAGAACCTGACGATCATCACGCCCTACTTCATTCCCGATGAAGTGCTCTTTCAATCGCTCATCGTGAAAGCACACACAGGACGCTATATTCGCCTCGTGCTACCACTGCAGTCGAACCATTCCATTGCCGACATCGCACGCCACCACTACCTGCGCAAGTTGAACCAAGCGGGCGTCGAGATCCTCTTCTACACGCCGCGCATGCTGCATGGTAAAGTCATCTTAGCCGACGGCAGAGTCGGCCTCGTCGGTTCCGCCAATATCGACATGCGCTCGCTATTCGTAAATTTCGAGATCGCGCTGCTACACTACACTCCACAGGACATTCAAAAGCTGGAGCAATGGGCGCAGGGGATCATCGAAGACAGCATCACCTACGCAGAGGCCACCGCCGACAAACAGCTGATGCCTGCGAAGTTCACCGAAAGCCTCGTGCACCTGCTCGTCCCGCTGCTGTAAAAGCCGTCGCAGAGCTGGGAATCAATTACGACCATCTCGCACCCCGACGTCGTTTCGCCTTGCCCGCACGCAGTCGCCCACGTATCGAAAAGACTACCATGGTCTTCTCGAAAATTCAGCGAATTTGCGCACTACTACTCAGCATCAGCCTGCTCGGACTGTTCGCTGGTTGCGCACGCAAAACGACCAATATTGAGGCGGGGAACCGAGACCAAGAACTCTTCATTGGCCTAGGCACCGAACCCTCGGCGCTCGACCCACACATTACCACAGGGCTCACGGAATACTCGGTGATGGTCGCCTTCTTAGAAGGCCTCACCACATTGAATGCCAAGACGATGGCTCCGGAACCTGGCGCCGCACAATCGTGGAAAGTTTCCGAAGACGGCCTCACCTATACTTTTAAGCTCGACCCGAATGGGCGCTGGTCCAACGGCGAGCCAGTGACTGCTCAAGACTTCCTATTCTCTTTCGAGCGTATCCTCACCCCACTGCTCGGCGCACCCTATGCGTATATGCTCTACCCGATGCGCGGAGCCGAGGCGTTTAATACAGGCGAGCTCACCGACTTCTCAGAGGTCGGCGCACACGCACCAGACGCCAATACGCTCGTGATCGAGCTATCAACACCGACCCCCTACTTCCTCAGCTTGCTCGCACATAACACATGGTGGCCCGTGCATCCGCCAACGATTCTGAAGCATGGCTCGATGACCGACCGTATCTCCAAATGGACCAAGGCAGGAAACTTCGTCGGCAACGGTCCCTTTCAGCTCACCAGCTGGAAACTCAACAACGAGATCTACGCCACCCGCAACCCACACTACCGCGATCCAGCGAGTGTGCAGCTCAATGGTATTCATTTCCTACCGATCAATCCCCAAGCCGAAGAACGCTCCTTCCGCAAAGGACATCTCCACGTTTCCAGCACCGTGCCGATTCATCGACTCGATTGGTATCGCGAGCATCAACCAGACAGCCTGCGCTTCGATACCACGCTTGGCGTCTACTACTACATGCTCAATACCGCGCATGGCGCACTCGCTGATGTCCGTGTGCGCAAAGCCCTCGCCTACAGCATCAATCGCGAGAAAATCACCGAACACATTTTGCGCGCGGGCCAACAACCAGCCTACCACTTCACCCCGCCCAACACCGGTGGCTACAATGCCGAAGCGCGACTGCCCTACGATCCCGAACTCGCGCGACAACTGCTCGCCGAAGCAGGCTTTCCCGAAGGCAAAGGTTTCCCGAAGTTCGAACTACTCTACAACACCAGCGAATCCCACCGCGCACTCGCCGTCGCCATTCAACAAATGTGGAAAAGCGAGTTGGGCATCGAGATCGAGCTACACAACCAAGAATGGAAGGCCTACCTCTCTACTCGCGAGGCAGGCGAATTCGACATTTTACGTGCCTCATGGTTTGGCGATTACGACGACCCCAACACCTTCCTCAGCCTAGGCGAAACCGAGAACGGCAACAACCACACGAACTGGAGTAGCGCCGAATATGACCGCCTGATTACTCTAGCCGCTCACACACCAGATATCGAAGCGCGCAAAGCGATATTCCAAAAAGCCGAAGCACTGCTGCTCGATGAAATGCCAGTCATCCCGCTCTACTTTTACGTCACCAGCCGCTTGATCGCACCCTCCGTGCAAGGCTGGTATCCTAGCCTACTCGACAACCATCCCTACCAAGCGATCTCGTTGAACGTCGAACATCCAACGTCGAACGCTCAACCTCAGAATTAAGTCACATTTTCCACATTCCTAATTCCTAATTCCTAATTCTCCCCGTGCTCACCCTCATCGCCAGACGTTTACTCCAAGCCATCCCCACATTGTGGGTCGTGGCCACAGTCACGTTTGTGCTCTTGCGCTTCGCGCCAGGTGGCCCCTTTGACGACGAGAAAAAACTGCCGCCTGAGATTAAAGAACAGATCGAAGCGCACTACGGACTGAACCAACCGCTTTACCAGCAATACTACCATTTCTTCGTCAATCTATTCAAAGGCGACCTCGGCCCCTCCTACAAATACCCAGGTTGGGATGTGCAAGAGATCATTGCACAATCCTTCCCGGTTTCATTGGAACTCGGGCTCTGGGCGCTGCTCATCGCATTGGCACTTGGCATCCCCATCGGCACCATCGCAGCGCTCAAACATAACAAGCCCGCCGAAACCGGACTGATGGGCGTCGCAATGATTGGCATTTGCCTGCCGTCCTTTGTCATCGGCCCGATCCTGCTGATGGTCTTCAGCCTTCACTTAGGTTGGTTCAATCCACTGGGCTGGAGCTATGCCAGCGACCGCGTGCTGCCTGCAGTTACACTCGGCCTATTCTATGCCGCCTACATCGCACGCCTCTCACGCAGCGGCATGCTCGATGTCATGAAGCACGACTACATCCGCACCGCGCGCGCCAAAGGACTGAAAGAGGGAGCGGTCGTCATGCGGCACGCACTGCGCACTGCGTTGTATCCGGTTGTTGCATACATGGGGCCAGCGGCTGCCGGGTTGATTAGCGGATCTTTTGTGGTCGAAACGATTTTCTTCATTCCCGGCCTCGGGCCGTTTTTCGTCAATGCCGCGCTCAATCGTGATTATACCATGGTCATGGGCACGGTGCTTTTCTACGCGACCTTGATCATCGGCTTCAACTTGCTCGTCGACATCATCCAAATGTGGCTCAACCCAAGGACACGTAATGATTAAGCAACGACGCGAAGCAGCGGCGAGCTCAGTCGCCTCGAAATCCTTAGGCCAAGACGCATGGGATCGGCTCAAGCATAACCGCATGGCACAGATTGGTGGCACGATCTTCATCTGTATCACACTACTCTGCTTAATCGGCCCGTCACTGAGTAGCTATAGTTTCGACCAGCAAGACCTCGCCTATGGCGCGCAAGGCCCGTCGGCCGAGCACTGGTTCGGCACAGACGACCTCGGCCGCGATCTGATGGTGCGCATTTTCACTGGCGGTCAAATCTCCATCGGTGTCGGCTTCGCCGCGACGCTCATCGCACTCATCATCGGGGTCAGCTACGGAGCATTCGCGGGCTACCGCGGCGGTGCGACTGAAGCCGCTATGATGCGCTTTGTCGATGCCGTCTATGCGCTCCCATTTACGATGATGGTCATTATCCTGACCGTCACCTTCGACAAAAAGAGCATCTTTCTCATTTTCATGGCCATTGGTGCGGTCGAATGGTTAACGATGGCTCGTATCGTGCGTGGTCAAACACGCGCACTACGCAAACAAACCTTTGTCGACGCAGCCATCGTCAGTGGCGCCAAGCAAAGCCATATTCTGTTGCGACACATCCTGCCCAACCTACTCGGCCCCGTAATCGTCTATACCACGTTGACGATTCCCGCAGTCATCCTCCTTGAGTCAGTCCTCAGTTTCCTCGGGCTCGGCGTGCAACCTCCAATGAGTTCATGGGGCATCCTCATCAGTGATGGTGCTGAAAAAATCGACATCTACCCGTGGATGCTTTTCTTCCCAGCGCTCTTTTTCTCACTCACGATCTTCTCGCTCAACTTCATCGGCGATGGGCTGCGCGACGCGCTCGACCCCAAAGAGTCAAAGTAGTGACGAAATGAATACACCGTCAATCTGTCCTCATTTGCCACAGCCAGATGCACACATGACGCATCGCTGCTTAACCGAGCTGAAAGGTGCCGATCGCGAGGTCTTCTACCACACGGCCCTCAAATATGGGCACACCCTCTGGCTGCAAGGTCACGCAGGGCGCAGCATTTTAGCAATCACACGGGCGCTCTATGCGGACGTCCCTGAAGGCGCTGTCATCCTAAAGGACTGGGCGCTCCCCTACGCCGCGCTGTATTGGATCGCCTCCAATCACCAAAGCGATGACTTCCCAGGCAATCCACGCATCAGCTTTCAACATCAAGCGACACGTCTACGCGGTGAGCGCCAAGCACTACGCCGTGCCCGTGCATGGGCGGTGTGGGCACTCATTTGCAAAGCCAGACCATCTCTACTTGGAGATCCGACACAAGGCATCGAAGAACCGGATCTTCACACGATCAAAGCGGAACTCGGATGCATCGGACATTCCAACGAAGTCGCAGTCTGGCAAGCTGCACTGGCGGAGTCGTAGGGATGTTGCTTGCGACACCCGCGAGTGTGGTAGGCGTTACAAAACTTCGCGTGCGGGTGGCCTTTGCGCGGTCTTCGCAAGCAAAGCCCCTACGTTCGTAGTCCTTGCCACAAAAAAGGCCGGAGCTCGCAATGCGAAGTCCGGCCTTTAGAATATTTAAAGAAATCGACTAAATGTGGATCGCTTCGCCGAAGACGGCTGCTGCGGCTTCCATCGTCGCTTCACTGAGCGTCGGGTGTGCGTGGATCGTGTTGTGAATCTCTTCGGCAGTCGCCTCAAGCTTCTTACCGAGGCAGTATTCACCGATCATCTCAGTCGCATCGCCACCGACGATGTGTGCGCCGAGGATTTCGCCATACTCTTCACAGACAAGCAATTTCACGAAGCCTTCAGGTGCACCAGAAGCAACAGCCTTACCGGATGCCATGAATGGAAATTTTCCGACCTTATATTTAACGCCTTCTTCCTTAAGCTTTTTCTCAGTCTTACCAATCGAAGCGACTTGAGGAATGCAATACGTGCAACCTGGGAAATCAGTGACCTGCTTTGCTTGACCATGACCGAACATACCTTGCACCGCTTGGATCGCTTCATAAGTCGCAACGTGCGCGAGCCAAGGCGGCCCGATGATGTCGCCCGCAGCGTAGATGCCCTTGACGGATGATTCGTAGTTGGCATCGACTGTAATGTAGCCGCGATCTTGCGCGAGCTTAGTGCGCGGAGAAAGCAGACCAGCCGTATTCGCCACGACACCAATCGCGATCAACACCGCATCTACAGTGATGGACTCAGTCTTGTCTCCCTTAACGAGATCCATCTTTACGTTGTTTTTCGCAACCTTGATGTTTTGCACCGCGGTGGAAGTGCGGCAATCGATGCCCGACTTCTTAAACTCTTTTTCAACCACTGCAGCGACTTCGTGGTCTTCGACTGGAAGCACTTGATCGAGCATCTCGACCAATGTAACCTTCGTGCCGAACGCATTGAGGAAATACGCAAACTCAGCACCGATCGCACCTGCGCCAACGATCACGATGGACTTCGGCTGTGTCTTCATCTCCAGCGCTTGGCGGGAGGTCATGATGCGTTCGCCATCGACTTCGAGATCAGGCAGTTGGCGTGGCTTACAGCCAGTCGCGATGAGCGTCTTATCAGTGACAAGGATCTTACCCTTATCCGGCCCGTCAGTGACTTCGACCATTCCTGGGACAGTAATCGTGCCGACACCCTTGATGTAATCGACCTTGTTCTTCTTGAAGAGGAACTCGATGCCTTTCGCCATCGTAGAGGAGACTCCACGAGAGCGCTGAATGATCTTAGTAAAGTCATACGAAGCACCCTTCACTGTGATACCGAAGTCTTCACAATGATTGATCTTATTAAAGAGTTCGGCGCTTTTCAGCAATGCCTTGGACGGGATGCATCCCCAATTCAAGCAAGTGCCACCTGGGCGCTCCTGCTCAACACAGGCGACTTTTTTACCGAGTTGCCCCGCGCGAATGGCTGCCGCGTAACCAGCGGGGCCACCGCCGATCACTACGAGATCGTATTTTGAGTTAGTTGACATAAATTGGTAATTTGAAAGTTACTAGAAATAATGCCGCAAGAGCGGCGATCCTCGAAACGCACGAGAAGAAAACAGAGGAGTCACCTGTCGTCAATGCCGCGCCGAAATTCTTGGGTGCACTAAATGTCGATGACATCGTCATCATTCTCGATGACTGGCTTAGCCCGACGTGGCTCGGCTCGACCGCGAGGCTGCGCACCAGCGTTCTGCGTAGGCGTAGGCCCGACGCGCCCCACGTTTATATTCACGCGACGGCGTTGATTTGGACTACCAAAGAGCAACGTCGCCATACCACTAGTGATGCTGACGACCAATGCGCCCCAAAGCGCACTACCGAAACTGTCGACGTGAAACCCGCTAACGAGCGCTGCGACAAATAGGAAGAGCAAAGCGTTAATCACCCATATCCCGATCCCGAAAGTCAAAATAATGAACGGCAACGAGAAGAGCATGAGCAATGGCTTAATAAAGACATTACACGCGCTGAGCAGGATCACGACGATGATCAGCGCTTCACGACTGTCATAGTGTATCCCTGAGGCCGTATTTGATGCAATCAGGACGCCGAATGCTACGACGACCCAACTTTTGAGCATTTGCTTAAAATCCATGCCTACTTAGTTCGCCGAATCTGCGTTTGGTTCCGGCGTGTCCATCGCTATTGTATAACGAAAGCTGTGAGTCACCAGTTCTTTGCTGTCGGCCTGCTCCAAACTAAGATAGACCATAAAAAGGTGCGGTGGCTTTACAATTCCAGCACTTCCTAGGCCTGCGTCGCCACTTACGGGTGATAGCCCAAAGAAATCCCGAATCTTAGGCTGCCCTTTCAGGCGGACTGAGCCTCCGGTCGACTCTGGCTCAGCAATGAGACCATTTTCATCGATCCAGTAAACGCGCATTCTATTACCAACAATCCGAAAATTGATAGCAGTCTGATCATCGCGCTCGATGTAATAGCCCTGCGTGGACGGTAATTCTCCCACCTCATAGGGTGGCTCAGAAATCTCGGTGGGAATGACTATTTCCACGGCGGAAACCTCAGGTTTAGTCTCGTCCGCAACTAACGAAAGGCACAGGGCATAGGCAGAAAACACAAAACAGGAGGTAATATTTCTTAATTTCATAGGCTTTAATATAGTGATAATAGCACAGAGATCAATCCTGCTCAGTGCCATCTCGGCGCTGAATCTCCGCTTTAAGTTTTTTTAACTGTTCTAGGCGTTGAGCCGTAGCAGCTTCCGCACCCGAATGGCCGGGCACATAAAACTGTTGTGGCTGTAACATAAACTCCTGACCGGAGACTCCCGAGGGATAATCGTGACTGTAACGATAGCCGTCGCCATGCCCAAGCGCCTTGTTTGTCTTAGTATGTGCATCGCGCAACCAGAGCGGAACCGCTTGAATCGGACTGTCTCGTAGCGACTTTTTGACTGCATGCATCGCACGCGTCACCGAGTTACTTTTTGGCGAAGTCGCCAAATACAGCACCGCATGCGCTAGATTATACTCACACTCAGGCATACCGACTTTCTCTGCCGCCTCAAATGCCGCCACGGCCACCGTCAGTGCGTGAGAATTTGCCAGCCCCACGTCCTCTGAGGCTAAAATCGTCAGGCGTCGCGCGATATAACGTGGATCTTCCCCGCCCTGCAGCATTTTAAAGGTCCAATAGAGCGCCGCATCCGGATCGGAACCGCGAATACTCTTAATCATGGCCGAAGCATGATCGTAATGCTCATCCTCGTCCCGATCATAGCGAATCTGACGCTCGCGGGCAAAGACCTCCACCGCATCGGCGTCGATATGCGAGCCGAGGGGCTGGCTGAGCACCAGTGTTTCCATCGCATTGAGCGCTCGGCGTAAATCGCCTCCAGAAAAGTCAGCCACAGCCTGATAGACGGCTGCATCAGCCGTGCAACGATGTGTGCCCAAGCCACGTTCGGCATCCAACAACGCGCGCTCCAGCACCGTCGCAACCGACTCAACGTCCACTGGCTCTAGTCGAAACAAATGGCTACGACTCAATAGCGGTGGGTTCACATAAAACCCGGGATTGTGCGTCGTTGCGCCGATCAGCCGAATGTTACCCGCTTCGACGTCGGGCAGGAGTAAGTCCTGTTGCGATTTATTAAAGCGGTGAATCTCATCGATGAAGAGAATCGTGCGTTTATCTGGCTCGTAGCGTGCCATGCGCAGGATATCACGCATTTCGGCCACATTCGAGAGCACCGCGTTAATCCGCACAAACTTACTCTGCGTCTCAGCAGCGATCACCTCAGCCATCGAGGTCTTACCGCAGCCCGGAGGGCCATAAAAAATTAAACTACCAAAGTTATCTGCCTGAATCAGACGCGGCAGCAAGCAGCCATCGCCGACAATATGATCCTGCCCGATGATTTCACTAAGATTCTGCGGACGCATTCGCACCGCCAAGGGGCGCAGCACCGAGCCTTCGGGAGCGTCCTTCTCGGCATCAAAAAAGCCGGCCTGTTCAATATTTGCAGACATCGCAGCTACCATCTGCAGCACAACGCAGCCTTGCAAGTTAGAACGCAAAGGAACACATTCACACTAACACGAGCGCCCTGCCCCCATACCCCAATGCAAGCAACGACTACAGCCAGAGCGCCACTGCTAGCGCTACTCATAGGACTGGTGCTCGGCCTCATTCTGGCACGTCATATCGACGCCCCGCTGCCACTGCTCCTCTCTGCTGCGCTGCTCGGGAGCATTGCGACGCTCTTACTCACACGCACCCAAAGGCTCCGCAAACTATGGATGCTGTGCTTCATCATCAGTTCGGTCTACTGCTTCTGGGCGTATGGGCACATTCGCCTCCCATCGACACCACCCCCCGATCATTTGGCGATGCCGGAACGCGAAGCACAGCTATCCCTTGAAATCGTGCGCATCATGCATCTCGGCGAGCGCTACGGTCAGCCAAGCGGAATCGCTCGCGTCCTCACTGCTCCCACTACCAGCCGCATGCATCCGGGTGACCAGGTCTACTTTAGAATGAAGTTGCGCACAGAAGCGGAGCCCGAAGATGAATCGGCACTCAACTTCCAGCGTGGATTACAGCTGCAAACCACTGGCGTGCTTACCCCGATCCAACCGCCAGCGAAGCACGCGGACGGCAACGATTTCGAATCCTACCTCAAAGATATTGGCGTGCATTACCGCTTCGATCGAACTGGTAAGCTCCACACCCTCCGTGAACCAGCAGCCTTTGATCAATTCTGCACGACGATGAATGAGCGCTTTCAGGAAACACTCCGCCTCGGCGCACCCCCCGAATCCGAACTACCGAATGTTTACGTCGCCATGCTGCTCGGGCGTAAAATCGAGCTCACCAAAGCACAAATAGAGCGCTACCGCATGACCGGCACCATGCACTTTTTCGCCATCAGCGGTCTACATATCGGCGTGATCGCAGCGGTGATTGCGCAATTTCTACTCCTGATTCGTGTGCCGCAGGTGCTGCGGCCATTCATCGGACTGCCACTCCTCTACTTGTATGTTGAAATCACGGGCAGTTCGCCCTCGGCCATGCGCGCCTTCCAAATGGCGACTTTTTTCTGGCTCAGTTACGCCCTTCGACGGCAACGTTCGCCCTTTGCGGCCTTGATTGCCTCGGCGGTCTTCGTGCTGATGATCAATCCGAACCAGCTCTGGAGCCTCGGATTTCAACTATCCTACACGGTCGTTGCTAGCATTTTACTATTCGGTCTGCCGCTGCACGAACGCTTAACACGCCACTTTCACCCCTACCGCTGGCTACCGGAAGAGGATTGGAACCGCCGCCAACGCGCCTTTGCCTTTTTGGTCGATAAAGTGCTTATGCTCTTTGCTATCAGCTTTTCTGCATGGCTGGCCAGCACTCCGCTCAGTGCAGGACTTTTCGAATTCATCGCTCCTGGTGCGATCCTGCTGAATATGCTACTTGTCAATTTGGTCGCCATCGCGATCAGCGGCGGGGTGATCTCACTCGCCTGTGCCACTGCACTCATGCCGCCGGTGGCCGAATTCCTTAACCACTCCGCGTGGGTCGTCATCTACCTGATGGATAAATCTGTAATCTTTTGTGCACAAATCCCCGGAGCCATTTTACCGAGCGAAGGATTTCCGCCCTCACTGAGCTACGCCTCACTGGCCGCCTACTTCACCGCACTCCTATGGTTCCACCATCGCTCGGAGCGATTGCACAGCCGTGCCGCTATGTGGCTCCCGCCACTGGTGATCATCAGCGCCGTTGGAGCAGGCCTACTGACACAGTAAAAGCGGCACCCTGACGCTTTATTAACTTAAAAAGAGAAGTTAGAAGGCAGTAGTTAGGAGCTGAATATCAGTGTTTTATGAAGAATCTTCGATTCGCCAAATTGGCAGCAGCGAATACGTTTGTAAGAGTTTCATCACCAAGGATTAACTTCTGACTCCTAGCTTCTAACTCCTGAATCTAGGATTAACAACACGCCTCTAAACACAAAAAAACAAAGCCCACTGCAAGACGCAGTGGGCTTTGTTGAAATTGAGATCTGAGATTAACTCGCGTCTTAGCGACGGCGAGAGAACTTGTTCTGGAACTTCTCGACGCGACCAGCGGTATCGACGAAACGCTTCTCACCAGTGAAGGCAGGGTGCGAATCGGCAGTAATGTCGCAAATTACCACTTGGTAATCAACGCCATCGATTGTTTCAGTCTTGCTACCACGCATAGTGGAGCGAGTCAGATATTTAGTGCCTGTCGAGACATCGACGAATGCAACAGGATTGAGCTTTGGATGAATATCAGCTTTCACGGTAAAGTCCTAAAGGTTTGAGCTATCCCTGACGCGCTTTAAAGCGAGGGTTAGACTTGCAGATTACGTAAACACGACCCTTGCGACGAACTACTTGACAGTCCGGGTGACGGTTTTTGAGAGATTTGATTGAAGATACAACTTTCATAACAAGAAAAGAGAGAATTGGAGAAAAAAAGGTCGAGGCTTCTTCCTGTCAATGGCAAACGCGGAAATAAGCCTGTTAATTTCAATTCACCGACGGATCGTCTGGTTCCTCAGCGAGCAAGCGCATCTCAGGGCCGACTTGAGATAAAATCGAGCGCCAAGCCGGATCCCCCTCCTCATTTTCGATATCAGGGTTTAAGGGGGATACCACCCAAGAGTCCGCCTCTATTTCACCTTCGAGCTGACCTTCGCCCCATCCGGAGTGGCCAATAAACCCCCGCAGTTCGAAATGAGGGTCATCCAGTAGGATTTGGCGCGCCTTCGCCTCATCAATCCCGAAATACAGTTTAAATGTGCCATCCTCTCCAGACCACTTCCAAGCAACCAGAATCATCTGATCGCACGCAACTGGCCCGCCTACATAAAGCGGCACATCAGCGAACTCAGAGCCAGCAAGCTCAGAATCATACTGCCCCAGGGTCTGATGCAGCGGACGGTTCACGATCACTCCTAAAGACCCCTCGCCCGAATGCGCAGTCAATAACACGACAGTGCGTTTAAATTGCGGATCTAACAACGAAGGGTGCGCCACCAACAAAGAACCAGCAAGATGCTGCTCCTCATCACTCTGACGATCATCTGGATTAAAACGCATAATACGACTTAAACTACAACTGCCCGAGGCGAACCCCGCTCTCAGTTAGAATCTCTTTCACCAACTCATCATTACGATAATCGCGGTGATACTTGATGCAACTGATCCCTGCTGCCGCGAGGATTTTGGCACAATTAATACACGGGAAATGCGTAATATACACCGTAGCGCCTTCAAGCGATACACCGCGCCGCGCTGCATCGCAAATCGCATTTTGCTCGGCATGCACCGTCGCCTGCTCATGCCCATCACGCACACGCGACGCATGCGGTGCACCAGGTAAAAAGCCATTATACCCGGCCGCGATGATACGGTTCTTCTGCGAACCTCCCGAAACGATTACACAGCCCACATGCAAACGCTCACAACTAGAGCGCGAAGCCATCAGCAGCGCAGTCGCCATAAAATAAGCATCCCACGACGGGCGCTCGACCCACGATTCAGTTAAGGTCTCCAATTGGCTCAACATCGTAGATTCGGAAGGCTCAGGAGCATCAGATGACTGAGATTCGTTACACATAATAGATTCATTTATTGCTCAGATTGCCGTATCCGCAATCGTGAAGTTAACGAAGACAGGCAACTACCAAGGAAAGACCTTCACAGCCAGATACCCCTTCGGCAACAAGCCCTGCACCTCCGGAGTGCGCAACCATTTCAGCGCAGCGAGGTCAAACGCCTCATTCCCAGATGACTGCCCCAGCGTCGGTGCACTTAACGCCGCGCCACTCCCAGACATACGTATATAATACAGAACAGGCCGCGCCACTGGCGATGCGGTCGTGTAATCCAGCATCGCAGGAATCGAGATCGGTTGTAGCGACGGCTGCCCCACGATAGACACCTCGGCCAGTGGCGGCTCATCCGCAAATGCCTCCACTCGCTCCGCAGACTCCGCAAACCCAGAGAAGAAGCGCCAAAACCGTGACGCCAATAAATCTAGAGGATCATCGACCTGCTCCCCCTCAACCACAAGAAAGCTCGAGGGTTGCAACTCAAGCTGCAGCTCAATGTTCGGCTCAAACTCTGGGAATTGCTCACGCAGCACATCCCCGGACTCCACAAAAGTCAGCTGAGAGGCATTCCAATGAGTTGGAATAAACAATGGTGCGGAATCAAACAACTCAGCTTGTTCCTCCAACTCGAGGTCACTCGCCAAGGAACCAGCCGAAACATACTCCACATAAGGTCGCGCCTCTGCTCTATCCGGCAACGGACTAGAGATCACACGAAAGATCAAGAACCCAGCAAGGTGTAGCGCCACTCCAAACAACAACCCGACACACAACAGCGGTGAGATCAGTTTCTGCGAGCGATGCGTCGCACTCGAGGGTTGCTGAGTCGCGTTCGGCATCACAACACAGGAAACACTAGATTACTCCCCTGTTGCAGCGTATCTCCAGGGATCAGATCCAGAGGTTCCTCCACCTGGTCGCCCGCAATTTGCACCTCATCAAACCCAGCAACCTGAGCCATGCGGCAGAGATCCAAAAACAACTGTAACTCCATCGAAGCCTCTGCTTTTACCAACAAGACAGACACCTGCTCGTCGCGATCCTCCAAGTGCTTTCGAAATGCTCGCTCAATCGAACCGTGCTCATACACACTTCCCGCAAAAAACAGCATGCCTTGGTTGCCAATAGTCAACACCGCGACCTCCGAAGCATCATGCTGCATGCGCAACTCCGTCTCCGGCAGATTCACTCGGACACCAGGCAGCATGACAAATCGCGTAAACAACAGACTGATCAACAGCGCCAACAACATCAGATCCAGCACTGGAATAAAATCTACCTTAATTTCTGGACGCTTCAATCGCTCCAGCAAGCCGAATGACGCGGTAAACTCCCCCACAGGAGCAGCGAGATCGATCCCGCTCTTCTCTTCATGCGCACTCATGCGTTATGCGTCTCCCCCTTCAATCGGTGTTGACTCTTTCTCAGCCTCAACCGTCAAAAATTCGTGGATATTGTGCCCAACCCACTCGAAGTCATGCACCAGAGCACGCACGCGACCACAGAGGAAGTGATGCGCCAAAGTCGCCATCACCGCGATTGCTAGCCCCGAAGCCGAGGTAATCAACGCCTCTGCCAATAACCGACTAAACTCGCCACTATTTCCATTCGCAGCCTCGAGGTGATAGAGCGCCTGAAGCGCAGCAATCACAGTGCCCAAAAAACCCAACAACGGCGCCACCCGCGCCAAGGCAGCAATAGTGCCAATTCGCCGCTCTAACACAGGAATCTCAACAATCGCAGCCGACTGAATCGCCGAGCGGATACTCGCACTGGATTCACCATAATGCAGCAAAGCAGACTTCACAATACGCGCCATCGGCCCTGGCGTATCCTCGCAGAGCGTCAACGCCTCAACTAGGCGCTTCTTACTCACCAAGTTCTTAATACCACTCAGGAAATCCTCTGTGCCGACCTGCCCCTTATGCAGAAATAACGCGCGCTCAATAAATAACACAAAGCCCAATAGGCTGACGAAGAGCAGCGGATACATGACTGGTCCGCCCTGAAGAATGAATGTATGTTGCAAGTAATCCATGAAATGATTTTTTCTAAAATGATAGCAGTCGCCCTACTCTTCGACCACTGGTAATCGGTTCGCACGCGACTGCGCAAGATTTCGACCAGGAAGATTATAAGCCACCATTTTCCGGTAAACACGACGCGCCTCCGCCAGTTCACCGCTCGCCTCGAGGCCAGCTCCCAGCTCCAATAATGCCCGCGACATCCAGTAACGACCAGTCCGCCCCAAGCGCGTCGCATTCTCACCATCGAGCAAAAAGTTGCTGGCGATGAGCGTAAAAATCTTCTGCGCCTCTGCCAAGGCACCACGCTGCATCAACGCAAAGCCCCACTTGTAGCCCACCTCTGCCTGAAAGTCGATTGGCAGGTTCGGCATATCCATTAGGCGTTCCAACGCCAAGGCCACATCCTTCAACTGCTCGTCATTATCCTTGGCCAGCGCCAACATGCAGTCCGCACGCGATAACTCCGCCACATAACGACGTGCATGCTCGGGGAATGAATGGATCAAATCCTCATAAATGATTTGTGCACCAGCAAAGTCATTCATCAGCCGAAGTAAGTCCCCTTGCTTCAAGCGAGCCGCGAAATACAGCGAATCCGCTGGGTAGCGCACCGTCAGATCATGATGCACACGCACCGCCTCTGCAAAATGCTCTGGCCCGCGACGTTCACAATACAATGCCGCCTCGAACAATGCCTGCGAAGCCAATTCACTGGACTCATACAGCGAGGCCAACTTTAGCAACGTCGCTTGAGCCGCCTCAAAATCTCCAATCGATGCATGATAGTCCGCCTCTGTGATATACGAGCGCTCCGCAGCCGAACTCTCAGCATATCCTGTGCGCAAACTGCTTAAGACTTCCATGCCTGCCGTCGACTCACCAGACCCCATCAAGATGTCAGCCTGCAACAGCAACACCTCGGTGCGCAATAACCGCACCTCGGCTGGACTAGGGTCCTCAGCATTCTCTGGTAGAGAAATAATTCGTGCCAACAGCTGATCAACTCGCTCCAGCACCCCCTCGGTATCACCGGCCATTAATGCCAACCGCGCCTCTAGCCAGCGCAGGCGTAATTCCAACGCAGTCGACACCGATTTCACACTATTATCTCCCAGTATTAAGCGCACACGGTTCAATGCCGCCTCCAATTCACCAGCAGATTGCAAGGCCAGAGCAACATTCCACTCCGCCCGCCACCGATCCGCAGGCGCCACAGTCCCACTAAAATCCGCCTCATCGATTTGCTGTAAGGCCGCCTCGATCTGACCACCTCTCACCTCCGCCGTGACTAAACGCAGAAAGAGTGCCCCATTATGATCCACGCCCACTCCCTTATAGCGCGCCGCTTGATAGAAATCGATTGCATTGCGGTAGTCATTATTCAGGAAATAACAATCACCGATCAATCGGTTCAGTATCTGGCGCGACTCGAGGCTCTCCGTTTGATCGCGCAATTGGATCAAGAAATCGGCCGCCGCACGATATTGAGCTGGCGTCCGTTGCAACGCCGCATACGCCAGCAAACGATACACATTCGTAATCTCGCTCAACCCCGGAAATTGCTCCAATAAGCGTCGTGCATCCTCCTCGGCCGCAGTCGTTTCGCCGCGAGCAAGCGAAAGCTGACTACGAATATAATACATCTGTCCCAACAGAGGGTGCGCCCCCGCCTGCAGCCTGGGATCCTGCCCTGGCCCGGGCATAAAACCATTGAGAAAATCAATCAACTCCGCCCGCTCCAACGAAGTGCTCGCACCCGCCAGCAACTGAAGCGCCACTGCCATCACATCACGATTCTTCCCCTCACGCACCAACGCCCGTAACGCATCACGGCCGCTCAAAGTATCCGCTCCATATAAAAGCCCTTTCAACAGCAACAACTGCTCGCGCTGACTACTGCCATAGCCAGAGCGCGCGTTTGCCAATTCTGCAGTAATCAACGCAATCGCTTCTTCGCTACGCCCTTGATTGTGAAGAATAATCGCATACTCTCGCACATAAGGATACGCCGCCGAAGTGCCCATCAGCAGTTCAAATTGCTCCCGCGCCGCCGCCGCATACTCCTCGCTTGAAGGCGTCCTTAAAATCTGCTCGCGCAGTAGCAAACTATCAAAAAACGCCCGCTGCGCCTCGGAAACCGACGCCGCCTTCGCTTTTCTAAAGGCCGGGGCCACCCTTGCCGGTCGCCCCGAAAGCTCAGCCCGCAAGCCTCGTAATAAGTATAACCAAGGAAGCTCTTCTGGTGGCAACTCAGACTCAGAGACCTTTGCAAGCGCACTGTTCAGAGTCTCTTGATCCACATTGCGCCCACTGCCATACGCGCACACCGCCAAATACAAATGATAGCGATCCCCCTGCTCCGCCTCTGGCACCTCAGTTAACACCGAGCGAGCCACCACAAAACGACGTTGCGCAATCAATGAAGCAGCCAGTTGCACCTGCAGCTTAGCCCTGTCCTCTGGAGCCACCCCCGGAACCTCTAGTAGTTCACGATACAAACCCTCCGCCAACACCGCAAGCCCCGCCCCTAGCGCACGACCCGCAGCATCCGCCTTCCATTCAAAAACAACCAGCTCATTCGTATCCAGCACATCCACCTGATCAGTGACCAACGGCGCTTGCCCATGCACAACAGGAACGAGCGCTCCAATTAAGAGCACTGCGAACGCACAGCGTCGTTTCAAACGAATAAAGACAGAAAAGTTAAACAACATCTAAGGGTGTGAATGACAAAGAGTCCCGCCACAGGTTGCAAAAGGATTTTCACCCGATTCGACAATTGCCGCAGCACTAAAATGGTGAGCCAACAGTGCAACACGCCTCGCAAGCGCGATGGTCACTCTGAGAACAGTTAAGCGTAAACCATGCGCGCGCACTGATCACAGAAATGTGGCTCGCCTGCATCCTGAGCGCCGCGAGAGACCTCATTCGAGACTCTCAAGTGACAGCCACCGCATTTATGTGCCTCTACCTTCGCTAAGAAAGGCGCACGCTTTACCATTTTCTTCACTCGGTCGTATTGCTGGAGATAGTCTGCATCAACGCCAACACGCGCGGCTTCAACTTCCGCCCGAGCCGCATCGACCGATGCTTGTAGATTCTGCTCCCGTTCAGTCAGCAGGGCGATTTCTTTACGTTGCTCTTCAATTCGAACCAAAATGACCGCTTTTTCGGCCTCAAATGCTTCTTTGACCGTGTCAATATCCAGCATCAACTCGATCTCGCGCTCTTCCAGCGATGAAATTTCAGCTTCAGTTTGCTCAATCTGATGTGTGAGCGCCTGATACTCGTCGTTCTTCTTCACCTCCACCTGCTGAGTGCGAAAACGCTGAAGTGCAGTCTCCTTCCCTTTAACTTCCAGATCTAAGTCCTTACGCTCGACCTCCTTAGCGATCAGCGATTGACGCGCGGCCTCAATATTCGCCTCTTCTTCCGCAATCGCAGACTCAACTGCCGCGCGCTCTATCGGTATTCGAGCAAGATCTTGCTCGATTTTTAGGAGCGATACGTCGCGATGTTGAACAATAAGGAGTTTTTCGATTTGCGGGTCGGCCATAAGATGAGATAACTCTTGTCTACTCAAAACTGCCTCCCTCTTAGGGCAACCTTAAAGACATGACGGACGACACTTCTCTCCAAGACCAAATCGACGATGCCACATTTGACTTCACAATGGGCGAAAGCGAGGCAGCACTCACCAAACTAGCGACACTTAGCGCCGCTCACCCGGATTCATTTGAAACCTGGCACGCCCTGACTGAAATCCACTTTTCGGAGGGGCACTACGACAATGCACTAGAAGCTGCAGAGAAAGCGCACGCACTGAAGCCGGACGACATTCACATCAACACCAGCCTCTCTCGAATCTGGGTCGAGCGCGGCGATAAAGACAAGGCAGAGCACTACGGCGCACAGGCACGAATGCTTGGCTGGAAAGACGAACTTAAATCACCCCCCGAGAAGGACGGCATTTAGCGGCATTGACAGCCGATAAATCGACCCGCTAAATCGACTACTATACAAACTACCATGGAAGACGTAACCTACACTCTTGAATTCGAAAAACCTCTGCGCGAGCTAGAGAAGCAACTCATCACCCTCAACCAGGTCTCGAAAGAATCGAAGGTCGATGTCAGCAGCGAAATCGCGACGATCGAAAAGAAGATCGAGCAGATGAAGGCCGACATCTACTCGGATCTCACCGCTTGGCAACGCGTGCAACTCTCGCGTCACCCGAAGCGCCCCTACTCACTCGATTATATCGAGCGTGTATTCACCGACTTCGAAGAACTGCACGGTGATCGCCGCTTTCGCGAAGACGCTGCAATCGTCGGCGGCCCTGCTTTTATTGACGGCAAGCCAGTCATGGTCATTGGCCAACAAAAAGGCCGCAACACACGAGAAAATTTACTCCGCAACTTCGGTTGCCCACACCCAGAAGGCTACCGTAAAGCGATGCGCCTCATGGAAATGGCAGAGAAATTCGACATGCCCATCGTGACTCTAGTCGACACGCCGGGCGCCTATCCAGGCATCGGCGCTGAAGAACGCCACGTCGCCGAAGCCATCGCGGTGAACATTCGCGATATGAGCGCACTCAAAGTGCCGATCGTCACCATCGTGATCGGCGAAGGCGGCTCTGGCGGGGCACTCGGCATCGCAGTGGCCGACGAAGTCATGATCTTTGAAAACGGCTACTACTCAGTGATATCACCAGAAGGTTGCGCAGCGATTCTCTGGAAGGACCGCGCGGCAGCACCACACGCAGCGGACGCACTGAAATTCAGCCCGACCCACCTCAAGGGTTTCGGCGTGGTGGATCGTATCTTGCCTGAGCCGACTGGCGGCGCTCATCGCGATCACGATGAAGCTGCAGCGACAATGAAGGCTGCGATCCTCGAAACACTGAAGAAGCTCGAGAAAAAGAGCCTCAAGAAGTTGCTCGACGACCGCTACGAAAAATTCCGCAAGCTCGGGGAATACGCAGATACAGCAGCGGCCTCGTAAGGCACAACCACTCTACTACTCAAATCCCCGTCAGGTAACTGACGGGGATTTTTTTGTGTTCATTTCGGGAGGGACGAGCTCCGCCTCGTCCTACAGAGTGCTGGTGCTGAGCGGCTGGGCTCGGCGGACGGCGCGGAGGCTGAGCTTTACCCATAAGTTGAGAATGTGTGAAGTTAGTGGTAAAAAAGCTCCTTCCCTGCGAAGGGAAGGAGCCATTGATTTCTAACTTCACGACTCTCTGACTTATATAGAAGGATATGCTTGGCAGGGGAGGAGCTCAAAGAATCGCGTTCATCGCGACAACAAGAAGATACACACTTATGGGTAAAGCTCAGCACGGAGGCCACCCCTGCCAAAAAACAAAAGTCCCTAGCTACCAGCTCACTCGAAGACCGTCGTAAGCTAGGCGAATATTATCCGGCAAGTCTGCCTCTGTCGTCTCATGGTCGACCATATACGTCATGTGCGTCAGGAACGAAAGGCTCGCATCCATCTCCTTGGCCGTCTGAACTGCCTCGGATACAGACATATGCGAAGGGTGTGGTTCTGGACGCAAACCATCTAACACCACCACATCGGCATCTTCAGCAAGAAGCCGCGCTTCTTCGCCCACTTCTTTACAATCCGTATAGTAAGCGAATGATTTGCCTGTCTCTGCTTCTGTAAAGATCAGCCCAATCACCTGCATATTCCCATGCGGCAAATACACAGATTCAATACTACCACCTGGCACCTCCAGCACTTGCGGCATTTCCTCCAGCTTGAACGCAGGGTAACCCTTGACCACTGGCTTATCCAAAATCGCATACGGAAATATCTCCCGAATACGCTGCAGACCATCCGGACTGCTATAAACAGGAAGCGCAACGCCACCGTTCAGATCACAAAAGCGACGAAGATCATCCATCCCCAGAATATGGTCAGCGTGTGGATGCGTTAAAATAAAGGTGTCGATTTGTGTCACCTGATTTTGGATACACTGCATGCGAAACTCTGGAGCCGCATCAACTTGAATATGGTGACCGCCCATCTCGACATGAATCGAGGTCCGAGTGCGCCAGTTCATCGGGTTATCTAAATCACATCCTCCATCCGGCTGTGCAATCATCGGCACCCCCTGAGATGTGCCCGTGCCTAAAAATACAATTTCCATATATTCACACCGTTGCTACTTCCCCGTAAGCTGGCAACCGAGTATCTCAGCTCCACGAAAAATTAACCAAAGTTAATGGATCGGAGCATCTTCGACGCTCGGCGTGGTCTCTGACTCAACCAAATCAAGATACACCATACGATGGTCACTACCAATCAATGCGCCAGGAATATCCACAATATGCCCATCTCCCGCCTCTATCTGAGGTGAAAGCGAGCCCGAGACGACAAAGCCATCGACGAGCGAATAGACCACTTGTTTATGGTAATAATACGTCCACTGCTCCCCTCTCGAATCAGAAGCTGGGACTAATGCACCAATCTTCAAACGTCCCCGCTGATAGAAACGACGCAAGGTGCCACTGCCAGGATGATCGTTAAAGTCGCCGGCAATAATAAAATCCGCCACACCCATATCATACGTGCGCTCTACAATTCGATTTCGGCAAGCCTCGGCCTCACGCGTGCGACGCAGTTGAGAATCTGGATCCGCCTTCACATCCGTCCAACGGCTCTTCAAATGCACCACAAACAACTTAAATCGACTACCATCTGAACGTCCAAAAGAGACTTCAAGCATGCCTCGTTTCACTAATTCGCGACCGTCGATATACTTAAAATCTAAGTCTTCGTGCTTTACGACCTCAACTGGAGGCAACTTTGAGAGCACTGCCAAATGACGCACCTCATCCACTCCCTCCATATGGATCGCGTAGGGATAATGCACGCCATCCTGCGCAAGATCCGCACGTAATTCCTCAAGAAACGGCAGCGTCCCCATCTCCTGTAGCGCCAATACATCTGGCAATGAGCCTTTGATCACTTCACGAATGATCGCCTTCTCCGCCTCTGGCTTCGGATAAGACGGACGCCAGACCGCACCGACATGTCGATCCATCACTAAATAATTATTCAGATTATAAGTCGCTAAACGAACGGATTCTGCGGATGCCGAACACAGGCAAAGAAGCCCCAAACAACACAGATATAACTGACTCAACATCAAACGCATAACTTAAATATACTATATACCGCTATCGATTTAGCAACGAACTTTCGCGTTCGAGCAGCGTCGGGTGCGAATAGTAGAATCGGCTATACGAGGGATGCGGCGTTAAGTTGCTCAAATTCTCCTTGTGTAATTTCTTCAACGCGCGGATCAATGGCTCTGCGGTGTCCATCGCATCGCGTGCAAACGCATCTGCCTCATACTCATGCTTACGCGACCACAGACTGGTAAAAGGCGACAGCCAAAACGTCAACAAACCACTCAGCAGCATGAACAGCAACAACACTGGCACAAACTCAGTTGCGGCCTCTCCACTAAAAGAAAACGCCTCGGCAAACCACGTGCCTCCAGCTAACCAACCGAGCAAGGCAAACATGCCAAGTGTCGTGGCACCCGAAAGTGCAATCATCTTAGGAATGTGCCCCTTTTTGTAGTGCCCGATCTCATGCGCGAGCACGGCCTCTAACTCCTCGTGCCCCATCTGCTCGATCAATGTATCATACAGCACGATACGGCGAAAGCGACCGAACCCTGCGAAGAATGCATTGGAGTGACCAGAGCGTTTACTCCCGTCGATCACCAGAATCGTTTGCGCCTTAAAGCCAGTGCGATCCGCAAGTGCGAACAGCCGATTCTTTAGCTCTCCATCTTCCATCGGCTCCATTTTATTAAATAGCGGCATAATGAACATCGGATAAGCAACGACCATCACCAGTTGAAAGATAAAGAAGACAGCAAAGCCCCACACCCACCAAAGCGACCCCGCACTGGTGACTAAAAAAATCAATAGTGCGAGTAATGGATAACCAATCACAAAGCCAAGCGCGAAACCCTTGACCTTATCCACCAGCCAAAGTTTTTGGGTGCTTTTGTTAAATCCGAAACGCTCCTCCAAGCGAAAGGTGCTCCACCACTCAAACGGCATCCCTGGCAAACCAAGCAATATTGCCACTAAGAACAAAACCAACGCCTGCCCCCAGAGACCAGAGCCAAACACACCGCTCAAGCTCACGTAGAGCCAAGGTAACAATCCCGATAGAACCACGACGGCTAGCACCGCAGTATCATACAAGTCGCTCACCAGACCGAAACGCGTCTTAGCTACGGTGTAATCGATCGACTTCTGATAGGTCGGCAAATCGATAAAATCACGAAAGCTCTCCGGCACCGCCGCAGACTGACATTTCACATGCCTCATATTGATGACATCCAGAATCGTGCTGGTGGCATACTTCAGGACAAGGAGGGCTACAAAAGCTATCAAAATCGTATTCATCGAACCGCCAACAACAGAGACTTTGCTGCGAAGGGTAAAGCAAATCCTCACACGCATTCACATACATGCAGACAATAAAAAACCCGCGACACAAGGTCGCGGGTTTTTGAAAGTTCGATTGCAATCGGATCAACCAGTCAACTGCTTGATAATCTCGACGATTGGCAAGAACAGCGCAATCACGATGAAACCGACAACCACAGCAAGGAACACGATCATGATCGGCTCAATGATTGAGGTAATACCGGCCACGGCATTATCAACGTCTTCGTCGTAATTATCCGCAACACGATTCAACATCTCAGATAGCTCACCTGTCTCTTCACCCACATCGACCATACTAGTCACCATATCAGGGAAGACTTTCTCGCGAGCCATCGGTGCAGAGAGTGACTCACCATCACGAACAGAGTCGTGAATACGAGACAGCGCATTGGTATAGAAGACATTACCAGTAATGTCCTTGGTAATGGTGATCGCTTGCAGAATTGGCACACCACTGGAAAGCAGCGTTCCAAACGTGCGTGTAATACGAGCAATATTCACCTTAGTCACCAGATCACCGATCTTCGGAAGGTTGATCGCGCACCAATTAAAGGCCTTCGAACCCACCTCCGTGCGAAGCAGAAACTTCATCGCAAAAAACAATATAACTATCAGTCCCATCGAAATCAGAATATTTTCCTTTAGGAAATTACTCATACCGACGACCAACTGAGTCGGGCCAGGCAATGCCGCGCCACCAAGCATGTCATCAAAAATCGCTTGGAACTTAGGAACCACCACGACCATCAAAAGAACGACGATCGCAACGGCAACGCCGACGACCACAATTGGATAAACCATCGCAGACTTGACCTTCTTTTTCGTGCGTTGCGCTTTTTCCATGAAGCCCGCTAGACGCGACAGCACCACATCAAGCACACCACCGGCTTCACCAGCTTTGATCATGTTCACATAAAGGCGATCGAAGACCTTAGGATGCTGAAGCAAACCATCGGAAAATGTATTACCTGACTTTACTTGATCTGCAATCTGCTCCAAGCATGCCTTAAAGCGAAGGTTCTTCTCTTGGCGAGTCATGACCTCGAGCGCTCTGAGAAGCGGTAAACCAGCCTGTAGCAAGGTAGCCAATTGACGTGTAAAAGTTGTCAGCTCTTCTGGCTTAACAACCGAACCAAAAGAAAAGCCCGAAGGCTTGCCTTTCGTCTTAGCGGACTTCTTCGATTTCGCAGATACGGAACCGCTGGCTGCAGTGATATTCGTGGGCATCAAGCCCATTGCACTGACCTTCGAGCTCGCTTCATCTTGACTAGCTGCATCAATCGAGCCGGCCTTTTGCTTACCGTTCTGATCAATCGCCGTGTATTTAAATTTTGCCATGGGGGATAATTTGAGGTTTATGAATTAAGTATACTTAAGAACTTCTTCGATCGTAGAATTGCCGTCGAAAATGGCACGTAGACCATCATCACGCAAGCTTCGCATGCCCTGCTCCAGAGCTTTTTGCTTAATCGCGAGCGTTGGGGCACGGTTATTGATCAATTCACGAACAGCGTCGGAAACCACGATCATTTCAAAGAGGCCAACACGTCCCTTATAGCCAGTGTTGCTACACTCAGGGCAACCATCTCCGTAGAAGAAGTCTTTCTCTGCAATTTCAAGTGGATCAACATCCAACAACTCGATCAAATCATGTCCAGGCTCATAAGCAGTGCGGCAAGTCTTACAAATACGACGCACCAAGCGCTGTGCTAGGATCGCTTCAAGTGAAGCGGAAATCAGGAATGGCTCAAGCCCCATGTCAATGAGACGCGTCACCGCACCAGACGCATCATTCGTGTGCAGCGTGCTCAACACAACGTGACCGGTCAGGGACGCTTGCACCGCAATTTGAGCAGTCTCCAAGTCACGAATTTCCCCGATCATAATCTTGTCCGGATCTTGACGAAGGAAGGCGCGAAGCGCACGGGCGAAGTCGAGCCCCACCTGGTGGTTCACCGCAACCTGCATGATACCATCGATCTCATACTCCACGGGATCTTCCGCAGTTAGAATCTTCGTCTCGACACTATTTACTTCACGAAGCGCACTATAGAGCGTAGTCGTTTTACCCGACCCTGTCGGCCCAGTCACAATGAAAATACCGTTCGGGCGATTCACGAGATCACGAATCGTCTGCAAAATATCATCCGGCAAACTCAAGGCTTCCAAGTCGAGGTTCACCACCGACTTATCTAAGACACGAAGCACCACAGACTCACCAAATTGTGTCGGCAGAGTCGACACACGTAAATCAACGGGGCGCCCGGCAATCGTCATCTTAATACGACCATCCTGCGGAATACGAGATTCCGAGATGTTCATATTAGACAGCACCTTAATACGCGAAATAACGGGAATTGCGAGACTCTTAGGCGGCGGAGCCATTTCATACAGCGCACCGTCAATACGATAGCGAATACGGAACTGGTCCTCAAAGGGCTCAAAGTGAACGTCAGATGCCTGATCTTTAATCGCCTGCTGTAGCACTAAGTTCACAAAACGAATGATCGGCGTTTGATTCGCCATATCAGTCAAGTCAGAGCCCGACAGATCTTCATCGACGGAGTCAAAACTATCGCCCAAATCACCTAGAATATCATCGATGGAGGAGTCTTCTTCGCCATAGGTTGCGACAATCAGATCATCCATGAACTCTGGATCACAAACCACGATCTCAATATCCTTATTCAAGGTAAAGGTCAGGTCATCGATGATGCTCGGATTAAACGGATCTTTAGCCAGCAATGAAATTGATGTGGCATCCGCGGCAAAAGGCACGACGGCATACATCCGAGCCGTGCTGGCCTTAACCGCCGAGGCGACATCCTCAGGAACAGAATTCGGCACTGTCTCTTGATATGAATAACCAAGGTAACTTGCCACTGCAGATAGGACAGTAGTGCGCTCGACCACACCTGAATCAATCACCGCATCGGCGAGCGATTTACCAGTGTGCAGGTGCGACTCATTCAGCTCCTCAAGCTGCGCAAGATCGAGCAGCTCAGCGGACTTGATTATTTCGTATACGGTATCGTTATGATCTTCGAACATCGGGGTATGTAAGCCGGGAACCGGCGTCTAACTTATGAATTTGTAAAATGAGCGCCATTCTCGACAAGTTTCTCGCGAATGGCATTGGGGTGTTGAGATTTTGCAAGTGCCTCGTCCGCAGTAATCAAATCACGATTATAGAGACTCAGTAAGTGGGCATCGAGGCCGATCATGCCATGAGCGGCACCGGTTTGGATATCGGAAGCAATGCGGTAAGTTTTATTCTCACGAATAAGCTGAGCAATCGAACTGGTAGTCACCATGATCTCGAAGGAGGCAATACGCCCTCCGCCAACTTTCTTACAGAGCACCTGTGAAATGACGGCGACCACGGACGACGCAAGTTGCGTGCGGATCTGATCCTTCATATCTGCTGGAAACGCATCCACGATACGGTCGACCGTGCGAGCGGCACCAGTGGTGTGCAATGTCGCGAAAACCAAGTGTCCAGTCTCTGCGGCGCTCACCGCTGCTTCAATCGTTTCAAGGTCACGCATTTCTCCGACAAGAATGACGTCAGGGTCTTGGCGTAAGGCACCGCGGATAGCACCGGAAAAGGATACCACATCATTCCCCACCTCACGCTGAGTAACGATGCATTTCTTATGCTCATGAAAATACTCGATCGGATCTTCGATCGTAATAATGTGGCCATCATGGTGCTCGTTCACCCAGTTCACCATCGACGCCAAGGTGGTCGACTTACCAGAACCAGTAGGCCCAGTCACTAGAATCAATCCTCTCGGACGGCTAATTAGCTCTTTAATCTTATCAGGCAGGCCGATGTCACTGAGGGTAAATAAATCATTTGGGATCTGACGTAGGACGATCCCATAGGCTCCCTTCGCACGCAACACACTAACGCGGAAACGCGCACGCTCCATATAAGCAAAACCGAAATCGGCGCCACCAGTGGTTTTCAATTGCTCCTGATTACTCGAAGACGTAATCGCCTTCATCAAATCTTCCGTGTCCTCAGCAGTTAAACGCTCGCCCTCGACTGGCACCAGACTGCCAGACATACGGAGCGTCGGAGGCTGCTTTACCTGCAAATGTAGGTCAGAAGCCCCCTGATCAACCATCAGTTCCAACAGATCGTTCATTTCATAACTCATAGCTTTAGCGGGATAGAAATTCTAGTTTACAGGATAGGGAAATTAAACCGGTTCAGCCACAGTCGCATGCAGGACTTCCTGAGGAGTGGTCACACCAGCAATGACTTTACGGACACCATCTTCACGCATCGTTCGCATACCCATCTGTTTGGATTTGGTGCGTAATGCCACAAGACTCGCATCTTCATAGACCATTTGCTGCAACTCTTCGTTCATCGTGAACATCTCGAAGACACCCACACGACCGCGGAAGCCAGTCGAACTGCACTTTGAGCAACCTTTACCGAGCATGAAATTAGCATCCAATGTCTGGTCGGAACGTATCCCCAAAGAGCTGAGCAGTTTCTCATCATGCGAGTGCGGTTCCTTACAATTCGGGCAAATCCGACGCACGAGTCGCTGAGCGAGCACGGCACGCAAAGCTGCAGCCACAAGGAAAGGCTTAATACCGATATCGACCAAACGACTAATCGCACTCGGAGCATCATTGGTGTGCAAGGTGCTAAACACCATGTGCCCCGTCAGCGCCGCATTAATAGCGATTTCAGCTGTTTCTTTATCACGAATTTCCCCGACCATGATAATATTCGGAGCCTGACGCAGCATCGAGCGCAAGGCCGCGGAGAATGTCATACCGACATCGCGACGCACTTGCACCTGATTGATCCCGGCCATCTCATACTCCACGGGGTCCTCAACTGTAATGATCTTACGGTCAGGGTGGTTAATGCAGTTAAGCGCAGAATACAGTGTGGTCGACTTACCAGAACCGGTCGGTCCCGTCACGAGAAAGACACCGTCTGGCATAGCAATAATACGCTCGAAGCTCGCTTGATCATCACTAAAGAAACCAAGTTGAGGCAGACCCAGGTTCAGGCCTTCCTTGTCCAAAATACGCATGACAATACTCTCACCAAAAGCAGTCGGCAACGTGGAGACACGTAAATCGATCACTTTCGGGCCGACTTTAATATTAATACGACCATCCAAAGGCACGCGTTTTTCAGCGATGCTCACATCCGACATCAACTTGATACGCGAAATGATCGAAGGCTGCAAACGCTTTGGCGGATTCTCGACTTCGTGTAAAACACCGTCAATACGGTAGCGCACACGGAAGCGCTTCTCCAAAGGCTCCATGTGAATATCCGACGCACGACGCTTTAACGCCTCCGAAATCACCATGTGCACATAGCGGATAATCGGCGCTTCATCTGCGGCGATGTCGGCTTCATCACCAGTTGGCAAATCAAGTTCCCCCTCGCCCAGCTCTTCATTCATCCCGGAAAACATACCATCCACGGGCTCGGCATGCGCACCATCGTAATACTGATGAATGGCCTTCTCAATATCTTCAAGCGGTGCGACTCGACTGGTAATCGAGCGCTGAATGACGTGACTGATGCTATCAATCGCATCCATGTCCAGTGGATCACAGACTGCGAGCTCCACTTCATTATCGTCCGCTTCCAACGGAAAGACCTTATAGCGATTCGCTAAATCATAAGGCACCAGTTCCAACGCCTCGGTGGAGACGCGCACATCGGCGAGGTCCACGACATCCATGTTAAACTCATCAGCAAGCACAGTGGCAATTTGCAGTTGAGTGACTGAATGCTCATCGACCAAAAGATCCAGCGTATCCGTATCCGGATTACCATCACTCCCTTGCTCCGCGACTTTCGCGCGGGCATCGTCAATTACAGCGGAATCTACGATTCCTTTATCAATTAAAAGTTGGAGAACAAATTCGTCGGCTGAGGTCACAGATGTTAAATGGGGTGGGGATTAAAAAAGTAATAAAAACTAGCGAGATACACTCATTAAGAACTCCGCGTTCGTCTTGGTTTTCTTAATACGTTGGATGAGCATTTCCATAGCATCAGTGGACGGTAGCCCTTTCATTGCTCTGCGCAATGAATAAATTTTAAGCATTTCATCTGGGTGGTAGAGCAGTTCTTCCTTACGGGTGCCACTCTTATCCATACTTAAGGCGGGGAAAATACGTTTGTCGGAGAGACCACGATCCAAGTGAAGCTCCATATTACCGGTGCCCTTAAACTCTTCAAAGATCACTTCATCCATCTTACTGCCGGTCTCGACCAGTGCTGTCGCAATAATAGTAAGACTACCTCCGCCTTCGATATTACGCGCAGAACCAAAGAAACGCTTCGGTTTTTGCAGCGCATTCGCCTCAACACCACCAGAAAGAATCTTACCACTGCTTGGCATCGTCGTATTATACGCACGTGCCAAACGGGTAATCGAATCTAGAAGAATCACGACATCGCGGCCGACTTCGACCATGCGGCGTGCCTTTTCGATCACCATCTCCGCAGCATGCACATGGCTCTCTGCAGTTTCATCAAAGGTCGAGCTAATCACTTCCCCCGATACTTGACGGCGAAAATCAGTCACTTCCTCGGGGCGCTCGTCGATCAAAAGAATAATCAAGTGAGCATCTGGGTAGTTTTTCTGAATGGAATTCGCCATGCCTTGCATCAGCACAGTCTTACCAGTGCGCGGCGGAGCAACGATCAACCCACGCTGACCAAAGCCAACGGGCGTTAAGCAATCGACCACACGCATAGAGAGGTTGTCCGATTTTGATTCCGTGTCAGACTCCATCAAAATACGCTCTAACGGGTAATACGGCACCCCTTCAGTGAACGGCACGATCTCGCTCAGCGTCTCAGGATCACGCCCCATCACATCATTAATACAAACCACGAATGGGCAGGACTCATTCTCACGGTGCGGGTGCAATTGCCCCTTAACGATATGACCACGCTGTAAACCGTAACGCTCAACAAAGACCTGAGGCACATAAGCACACAGCGCCTTCACTCGATAGCTATCACGCTCATAGACAAGCAACCCGCCAGCAGCATCCTCTAGCGGCTCAAAAATACCGACCGAAGTAATGCAACGCTTCTGCTCGCCCGCCTGAGCGACCAAGGCATTCAATAGCTGATCACGGTTCGGAGCATGCGCCGTCTCGACAGCAGCAGCGGCCACTTCTTCACGGAGTTCAGGTAATCCCATATCGTAGATACGGTTAAAATCGAGCGCATCCCCCTCTCCCGAGCGCATGTCCGTAGCCAAGACTAGAACCTCGTCGAAATTCTTCAGTGTCTCAAACTCAAGCAGCTCACCAAACTCAACCGGAGAATCCTCCTCACGACCACGCTTCTTTTTATCCTGCCAACGGCCCTTGCCTTTTTTATTCTTACTGGGATGCGGTGCAGGTCCGCCCTTATTCTTAAACTTAGCATTGCGGGCTGGTCGCTCGCCACGCTCACCGCGATTATTGCGATCGCCACGATCATTACGATCACGGCGATTATTGCGGTGTCCGCCCCCTTGCTCATTGCGACGTCCATGCGGCTTACCTTCTCTGGGCTTTTCACCCTGAGATTGCTCGCCTCCCGATGGAGCATCATTGCGAGCGCCATCCGAAGACGACTCCTGCTTCGATTCCTTAGGAGACTCCGCCACAGGGTCTGGATCATCCGAAGACCAGACAACGCTCGGCTTACGAGTGCGTTCAACTAGCTTCACCTCCGACGGCTTTATTTCACCAGGAGTCACCTCGGTGGGCACAAACTCCCGCTCAACACGTGGCTTCGGCGCTTCCGCAGCTGTCGAAGACACAAACAGCTCAGGCTGAGCATCCATAGCAGGCTTGGCAACTTTACGAGCGACCTTCTTAGTCGCCTTTTTCGCTGCTTTCTTCGCCGCTTTCTTCGCCGCTTTTTTTGCTACCTTTTTTGCAGCAGTCTTCTTCACCGCGCTCTTACGCGCTGGCTTTGGCGCATCCTCAGCGGATGCATTAACGTTCACAGCTGGTTTAGTTTCGTCTTCTGAGCTCATGGGCTAGTGGTAATGCACGGAGTGCGGGGTCTTTAGTAAAAGAAAGGACGCTCAGCGTTCCACCGACATGCGGCAACGAGCTAATACGTCTGGGTCTGTGCGATTAATCGCTTCGTTTGTTGTTTTAAAAATTCAAGGTTGCCTGCATTTGAGATCACACAGTTCGCACGTCGGGCTTTTTCCTCAAGAGGCATCTGCCGTAGACGACGCTGCTTGATCTCCTCTCCCGAGTAACCTCTGTGCACCATACGGTGTTCAACAATCTCGGAAGGACTGGTAACACACACAATCAAATCAAACTCGGTTTCAAGCCTTTTCTCAAACAGCAGCGGAATCTCAACTAACCAGTGCGCCTCGGGCTCCTCGGCAATTGCCGATTCCCACGCACGTCGAACGATCGGATGCAACAGCGCCTCCAACCACGCCAGTTCGCCGGAATCAGTAAAAACGCGCCCTGCTATTGCCTTACGATCGACCGCGCCATCTGCATCAAAAACCGATTCGCCCCAACGCTCACGCAGCGCTACATGCACCTCGCTGTCATCCGCAAGACAATCACGCACAACGGCATCTGTTTCTACAGTGCGCCAGCCAGCTTCTGCGAATAATTGCACCACGGTCGATTTGCCACAACCGATCCCTCCTGTAAGTCCTATTTTCAAAATTCTAATGATCCTTCGATATATAAATGGGAGCCGCACAGTAAAACCTAGACATAGGTGAAAAGGTGTTCACATTAAGTTTAAGGTAAAAATACTACAATATGCTAGGAATTACACAGTCTGCAGCGCTCGTCGGGGTCGATGCCCACTCGGTTCAGGTAGAAGTGAATACAGGTGAAGCCGGTGAACTCAAATTTATTTTAGTCGGACTGCCCGACGCAGCCGTCAAAGAATCGCAAGATCGTGTATTCTCGGCCATCAGCAACAGTGGCTACCGAATGCCCGCCACGCGCACCACCATCAACCTCGCCCCTGGCGGACTACGCAAAGAAGGCCCCGCCTACGATCTCCCCATCGCGATCGGCATCCTAGCCTCGATGAAACAATGCACCGAAGATCGCCTCAACGACTTCCTCATCGCTGGCGAACTAAGCCTTTCTGGCAAAACTCGCCCCGTGCGCGGCACCCTAGCCATGGCCATGCTCGCTCGCAAGCTTGGCAAAAAAGGCCTGATCGTCCCCGCAGAATCAGCCGACGAAGCCGCGCTGGTCAACGATGTCGAGATTTACCCAGTCACCAGCCTCGACGAGGCCGTGCGCTTCCTCAATGGCGAACGCGCCATCCTCCCAGTCAAATCTCGCGATAGTAGCTTCTTTAAAGCCCCACCCGCGTCACAACGCATCGATTTCTCCGAAGTCAAAGGCCAGCACGCGGTGCGACGTGCCGTAGAGATCGCAGTCAGCGGCGGCCACAATCTCCTGATGATCGGCTCGCCTGGCTCTGGTAAATCCATGATCGCCAAGCGCATCCCCACGATCATGCCGCGCCCCAGCATCGATGAGTTCCTCGAAATCCTCAGCATTCAGTCCGCCGCAGGCACGACCCTGAACAACGAAAACCGCTATTTCCAAAGACCTTTCAGATCTCCGCACCATACTATAAGTGATGTCGGACTATTAGGCGGAGGCACCATCCCAGGCCCAGGCGAGATTTCGCTCGCTCACAATGGCGTGCTGTTTCTCGACGAATTACCCGAATTTAAACGCTCTGCGCTCGAAGTGCTCCGTCAACCACTCGAAGACGGCAACGTCACCATCTCACGCAGCGCAGGCAAAATAAATCTGCCATGTTCGGTCATGATGGTCTGCGCCATGAATCCGTGCCCGTGTGGATACACTGGCGATAGCTCGCGCGAATGCCGCTGCTCCGTGCCGCAAATCCAACGCTACCGCTCTAAAATCAGTGGCCCCCTACTCGATCGCATTGATATACACATTGAAGCCCCATCGCTACGGATCGAGGAATTACGCAGCACACAAGAAGCCGAAAGCTCGGCGACCATTCGTGAACGCTGCGAGTCCGCCCGCGAACGGCAGCAGTCGCGCTTTGCCGGCAATGGCGACTCCTCCGCCAGCTGCAATGCCCGTATGTCGCACTCCGAGATCCGCAAATACTGCGCGATTAATAAAGAGCAAGGCGACCTACTCCAACAAGCCATGGAGCAGCTGGCACTTTCCGCACGCGCCTATGATCGTATCCTCAAAGTCGCACGCACTATCGCCGACCTAGCTGAAAGCGAATCCATCGAGACACCTCATTTGCTTGAAGCCATCCAATATCGTAGTTTAGATAGAAACTTGTTCTATTAAATGCTGTCTGCCCTAAAATACGTAAAATTCACGCGAAATATCATAAAATCGGCAGTTTTTAATATAACGTCTTGCACTTACCGAATCATCACCTAGGAAATCACTCTTCAACTACAGGAGAGATGGCAGAGTGGCCGAATGCGGTAGTCTTGAAAACTATTGAGCCGAAAGGTTCCGGGGGTTCGAATCCCTCTCTCTCCGCCACTTTGTATACCTCATGAAAACAGTCGCTATAATCGAAGACCAAACCGCCATCCGTGAGATGCTGAGCCAAGCGATCCTAAACGGTGAGTCCTATCAGGTCATCATTGAAAGCGGCGACGGGTTGCACGGGTGCGAACAGTGCATACAGCAAAAGCCTGACTTCGCAATACTCGATGTCATGCTGCCTAACCTAAACGGCACCGAGGTCTTACGTCGATTTGCCAAAGAAATCCCAGAAACACGGGTGCTCATTTTCTCTGGCTATCAAACTCCTGGACTCGTTCGCGAGCTGCTCCAAGCCGGTGCCCACGGATTCGTCGAAAAGTCCGCACCACTCGCCGAACTTAAAAAAGGGATCGAGATCGTCTCGAATGGCGGCAGTTACTTCGGCCCCGAAGTCGCCCTACTGCTACGCGAAGCGATGGCTGACCCAAAATCCAAAGAGTCTGGCATCAATATTTTAACTAAACGCGAGCGCGAAATCCTCCAACTGATTGCCGAGAGCAACAGCACGCGAGAGATCGCAGCCAAGCTCAGCATCAGCGTCAAAACGGCCGAGAACCACCGCACCAATTTAATGCGCAAGCTCGACCTACACGACGTCGCCAGCCTCACTCGTTACGCGATCAACAACGGTTTGATCGTCATGGGCGGCCACCACCACTAGCACCCAGCCTCTCACATCAACTTATATTGTTGATGCTCTCCTGAATCAATTCAGGAAGTGACACGCCCCTCGGCGGCACAAACATCGAACGTGCTACGTCCAACGTAGATTCTTCAGCTTATTCAAAGTTCAAAGCTGAGCGGTCAATGTTCAACGTTCCTAAAGAGCGGCCCTCAAACGATCCGCTAAGAGGTCGATTAGCAGCGGGTGCTCACACAATAAGGATGTGCGCTCGGTTGAACGAACGCCTCGGCGCTCCAACAACGCATCGCAAATCTGCGCCACATCGCCGGCCTCCCCCGCATGTCGCCCTGGTAACAGAAAGAACAAGGCGACCACCACATCACAGCCCGACCACCCCTCGAGTTGATCCACGCGCTCCAGCAGCGGCTCATTAAAATCATACGCCACCCCCTCGCGCCGCTCCATCGAGCACGGCTCAACCGCAGCGACCTCACCTTTGAGCAACTCAGCCAACTGACGCGCCACCGCATTACGCACCCGATTCACCACTTCCGCAGGTGTCCCATGGTCGACCATGGCAACTCGCGCAGAGTCCATCCCTGCCCCCAGGAGCACCTTCCGAACATGCGCCGCGAGCATTTCAGCCAATCGAAGATCCGGCTGTTCCACATTCGCACCTGCCAAAGTATCCGCCACTACCACATTTAAATCCGGCGCCATCACCCGCGCCTCTGCGATCAACTCTGGCAAATAGTCCGTAATTGCACGACTCGGCCCAAGAAATAACGGCACTAGAACAAAGTGCCGTTCTCCCGCTTCCACCAGCTGGCGTAACCTAGATTTAACGATTCGCGCCGGCACACCACCCAGCTCCGAGGCTGGCACTTTACTAGAATGCAGCAGACTCACAGGCTCAACATGCAGCCCAACCTGCTCCGAGAGTTGCGCAGCCAGCCCACGCAGAGCCAACACTGCCTCCGCACGGAGCGAACCATTATCAATCAAGAAAATACGAGTTGAGCTTGTCATTTTTAAAGTGCACAGAGCACACAACATGCGTGCTCTGTCGAATTAATACCAAGAAGCAAAGGAAAATGTTTGCGCGTTACAAATCATCACACCAAATTCTCAACACTATGTTTAAGATGCTCCGCTTCACCTTACCTTTAATTCTCGCCTTATTTGTCCTCACAGGTTGCCGCAAGCAGCCACCGACCCCCGTCATGGACGGCGGATTAGGCAGCAACGCCTCGCAATTTGACAATGGTGGGACTGGCCTAGACATCATGGCAAACGGTGAAGACTCGAGCTGGGGCAATCCTGACGGAGGAGAGTTCGGTGACATCGGACTAACAGAACGCCCCGCCGGCATGAATACCGGCGACAACACTTATGGTGACTACACCATGTATCGTGGCCAACTCGACTCAGTCTACTTCGGCTTCGACTCCTCTTCAATTTCCGCCTCTGAACGCTTCAAGCTACAAGCTGCTGCCGATCACCTGAGCGCTAACCAAGCCGATGCGATCCTCATTGAAGGTCGTTGCGACTGGTATGGCACCGCCGATTACAATCTCGCCCTCGGCGAGCGCCGCGCCAACAGCGCCCGCGACTACCTACTCACACTCGGAGTGCGCGATGACCGCATCAACACACTTTCCAAAGGTAGCCTCGAAGCCACCTCCGGCCTATCCAAGTCCGAATCCGGACAAGACCGCCGTGCTGACTTGATTATCCTCAAGAAGTAGTCAGAGCAAAAACATCTTAAACATTAAAAGGCCGTTCATCTCGAACGGCCTTTTTTGTATCATCCAGTGAGCCACTACAGTGATGATCGCATGCACTCGCTCGAAATTCACCTGCCCGTAAAAAGGTAGCGTGAAGCTTTAGCGAGCGTTCAGTGCCTTAGCACGAAAGCCAGCACGACGCACGATCGCTAAAGCTTCACGCTACGAAATTTGACAACGAATACACTCATATCCGAATGGCACAGACTCTTAAGCTAAAGTAGCAGCGGCATCCTGCCACTCATGTGTGTGTAAAAAAGCGGCTGGAAGCACGCTTCTACTGTCGACTTAGAGCCTTAAGATCGTGCCATTCCCCTCAGTGAACTCGAGCGAAGCGGGCAGTTGAATGAGTTGAATGGCCCAGGTTCGGTCGTCCAGCTTCAACAGATATCTATCAGGAGATGCTCAAGACCACCATCTGCTGACCTCGGTTCACCCAGCAACTTCAATTGCGACCTTACGCGCCCGCAAGGCTTCCACGACGGCCACTTCTGCCTCGATGATGGCAAAGGCCGCGAGCTCTAGGGCATCGAGCGCTTGCTGCTCTGCATTGTCTGCGTGCTTCTCAAGCTTCGCAATATCACGATCGGTCTTCCAATCTTCAAACTTGGCGATCGCTTGATCTTTGGCCTCAGCCAAAAAGTGCGTCATGCGCACCCCCGCTTCATCCGCCTTCGCACGTGAGGCATCGCATTTCGCGAGCGCTTCGGTGCATTGCTGATCCAGCACCTCGATGCCATGCTCAACCGCGGACTCCACGTGCGAGCTCGCATCCTTTAAATGAACCTCTGCAGTTCTGATTCCAGCTTGTAAACGCTCACGACTGTGCTCCATTTGATCACTCATAGTTTTATACCTCCTGTATCTGCTATTAATAATATTGTAACGTATCCCCTCCTCAACGGACTCGCATTGAAACGATCACTGCTGCTTCAACTGCGCACGTAAGGTCTCGATACGATCCAAAAGCTCCAGCGCCAATGCCGCACCGGCAAGGTTGACATCCAAATCATGCTGAAACCGCGCAACCGTCTTCACGCGCTCAACGACTGAAAACGAAAACCGCCAATTACTCGCACTCTCCCCATCAGGCTCCAGGATGCCCTCATCGACCAACTCCACCACGAACGCTGGCGGCAAATGACAAATACGGCTCAACTGCATCAACGAGATCGCTTCATCGTCAACGACCTTCCCTTCGTGCAGTTTGATAATGTTATAGTCTGAGCTCATAATTTTTATCTCCTTTCAATGACACATTGCAGTTTCACACGCACTCCGGCTCATCCCTAAAAATCAGGTCGAGGATCGAAGCCTAGCTCTTTCATCGCCTCATACACTTCGGTGGCCTTCGCATCCTCAGCCGGCGGTAGCACCACCTGCAGCAAGACATACAGATCACCCGGCACTTTGGCTGGAATCCCCTGCCCCTTCAGACGCATCTTTTTACCACTGGCCGAACCTTTGGGAATGGTCAGGTGAATCGATCCAGTCGGCGTCGGCACTTTGACCTTAGCCCCCAGCGCGGCTTCCCAGGGAGCCACCGGTAAAGTCAAATGCACATCGGCACCCTCCACTTTGAAACGCGCATGCGGCTCAAAATCGATCTTGAGATACATATCACCAGACTCACCTCCATTAAAGCCTTCGCCGCCTTGGCCTTTCAGGCGAATGCGCCCACCTTGCTTCACCCCCTTCGGGATTTTAATATTCAGCGTCTTTTTCTTATATTCCCGCCGCCCTGCTGCGGACACACTGGGCATCTGAAACGTAATCTCTCGTGAATTCCCACGATAGGCATCCACCAGTGGAATCTTAACGGAAACATCGACATCTTCGCCCTTCTGACGATGCGCCGCTCGGCCCTGACCGCCGCCACCGAACATCGATTCAAAGAAGTCACTATAATCCTCACCGCCTGAACTAAAGCCACCGAAACCGCCGCCACCACCGGCGTGTGAGCGCTGGTATTGCTGCTGATGCTTCGCCCGCTCGGCTCCATGCTGCCAGTCGGCGCCATAGGCGTCATACGCTTTCCGCTTCTCGGGATCTTTCAGCACCTCGTAGGCCTCGCCCAAATCCTGAAACTGCTGCTCCGCAGAGGCATCCTCATTCACGTCCGGATGATATTTCCGAGCCCGCTTACGATACTCTTTCTTGATCGTCGCCTCATCGGCGCCCTTCGACACCCCAAGTATTTTATAGTAGTCTTTATCTGCCATCGATGACTTTAATGCTAATAACACACACCTGATTATTGATATAATTGGCAGTCAAAAGCTGCAACACATAGCATATACAATTCATAGAAATCGCAAATAGAATCATAATGATTTAGACATCAATCCAGGCTGAGAAAGTTACAAAATAGGTAACGACATATTTAATTACAAAAAGACGTCAGCATCCACAATCTAGCCATCGTTTCGATGAGTGCCTCCGCTAGTCTGATGTAACGATGGGCGGTTCATCCGAGCCTGAACCATCCAAGACGTAGCGCTGAGACGTTCGAGCGGTTCGGTTTTCACATGCTATGGAGCGTGGGCGTCTCGCCCCACGAACCGAACCTAAGCGGCTCGCCACCACAACCGTAGGCCGGAGGCCTACGCTCCATAAATGCCCCCTATAAATACTCCATCTATTTAACCTAAAAGTAGAGCGTGTCTTTAGACACGCTTGCCGAACCAAAGCACCAACACATCGCAAGACGAAAGCAAAAAAAGGGGGCATTCCGCAACTCTTACAATTACTTACTATAAAGACGAATTTTAAAGATAACGACATGCCCCCCTACGAGTCACCTCGCATAACGAACATCATCAGGCAGAGCACTTAAAGTATTCTACTTTCTACGTTTAGTGCCCTTCCGTATCGTGAGCCCCAAAGACAACGGCATGAACTCCTACGATCTCCTCACGCGCGGTAGCGCTGAGTCCACTGTCTTGTTCGACCTATCGCTTTCTTCGGCGATTCGCGGAAAGAACAAGTGCGCCAAGTCCCAGAAGAAGGGCTGATGAGGATGGTTCTGGCACAGCGTCAGTAAATCTTCCGCTTACCGAACCGGATGGCGAACTGGTATCGACTACGAGGCTGCCGCCCCCGACCAAGTTGAGATCAAACACTCCACCACCATTCACACCTACCACGGTGCCCGCCAACGACGTTCCGGCAACTGGCACGTTTTGGTCAATATCACCTCCGACATTCCACTCAGTTGAACCAACGCCCCATGTTTGGGTGCTATTAGATGGATCAGCAAACAGCAGACTTTTGTTGCTGGGAGCATCGGTAACATACAGGCGCAAAGGATCACTGCCTCCCACCCAATTAAAGGTGCCCTCGTTAGCTATATTAATAATAAGTGAAAGAGGCGTGAAAATGCCTAAGTCATTCCCAACAGGTGTGCTAGCCGTGTTGTCAATGTTGCCAATTGCGGTGAATGCTCGATCAGCTCCAAGAGCAACCCCATTCAACGTAGTCGATGTATTGAAGGTTCCGGTAATTTCAAATCCAATGATGGCTGCAGTTGCGAAATTCAGACTCGATATCGAAATAACGAATGCAACAAGACTACGTTTCATGGACCAACCTTCAAGAGTGAATGAATTATGCATATTAAAAGACGGAAAGTTTGGGGTTAAATTGCCGAGCGTTGAGGTTAAATTGATCGCCCGAGGTCTATTAACCTTATCGTCTAATATGCAGATTACAAATTCCCTGAGGTGAAATAAGGGATCGTTCCGTAATTCTTATAATTGCTCATCTTTTAAACGCTCAACTTCGACTCATAGTGATACGACTGACTCTGATGGGACAGACGAAACGTAGGTCCGCGACTCGACTGAGCTCGCCTGTGGTGAGCTTGCCGAACTGCCGAAGTCCGGAGATGGCATCGCAATTTCTGCGCCACTTCCCCTAATCAGCAAACACTGCAACGAATATCTATTGTCCATCAATCGTTTAAGATTTGTAAAACCACGGTAGAAGATGCTATCAATAAGCGCCATGAAGACTCGCAAACCAAAAACTGCAGAAGACTCACCAACTGCGGACGCAGACCTAGAAAAGGTAAGCCTTGATACGCTATACCAAACGCTTGGCTCATCCCCTAAAGGACTCTCTTCAAGCGATGCGAAAGCGCGCCTTGAAACTTACGGCCGCAACGAATTAGTTAACAAGGAGGTCAGTAATTTAGAACGGCTGCTGCGTTTCTTCTGGGGCCCGATTGCTTGGATGATCGAGGTCGCAGCCTTGCTCTCATTACTCATGGGGCACTGGGCAGATCTCACGATCATTCTTACCCTCCTCTTTTATAATGCCATCTCAGGTTTTTGGCAGGAGCGGAAAGCTTCCGATGCACTCGCCGCTTTAAAAGCGGGAATGGCCCCGAAGGCCACGGCATTACGCGACGGGAAAATCGTGGGGATCGATGCCGCAGAAGTCGTCCCTGGCGACGTCCTGCGCATCAAATTGGGCGAGGTCGTCCCCGCCGATGTGCGTTTCATTGAAGGCGACTATATTAGCATCGATCAGGCGGCATTGACTGGCGAGTCCCTACCAGTGAACAAGAAAATCGGAGACGAAGGGTATTCCGGCAGTATCGCGAAGAAGGGCGAAATGCACGCGATGGTAATCGGCACAGGCAATAACACCTTCTTCGGACGCACAGCCAACTTAGTGGCGAGTGCGGGCGGCGGGGCCTCAAATTCTCAAAAGGCCACGACACAAATCGGCAATTTCTTAATTATTACATCGGTCATTCTTTGCGCCATATTGGTAGGGTTTGAGCTGTATCAAGACATCGTAGTGCAAGCACACTGGGTTTGGTCCGACATTGGAGTGATCGCCCGCATGGTGTTGGTGTTACTGATTGCCTCCATTCCAGTAGCGATGCCAACGGTCATTACAGTCAACAATTCGCTAGGCGCTCAGGAATTGGCAAAGAAAAAAGCAATTGTCTCGCGGCTCGAAGCCATTGAAGAACTCGCTGGGGTCGATATCCTTTGCTCCGATAAAACTGGCACACTTACCAAAAACATTCTGACGCTCGGCGATCCGACACTATTCAAAGCAGCCTCAGAGGATGAGCTAATTCTCGCAGGCGCACTCGCCTCTGAGGTAGGCAGTGAGGACGCGATGGATAAAGCAGTCAGCGGTGGTTTAAAAGAAACCAAGGACTTCGACAGCTACAAGGTCACAAAATTCATACCATTCGATCCAGTCGGCAAACGCTCAGAAGGGCATGCGACGGACGCTCAGGGCAAGGCATTACAATTCACCAAAGGCGCACCACAGGTAATTGTAGAGATTTGCAAGCTGGATACTGAAACCGAAGCAAAGGCCAACAAGACGGTCGCTGATTTGGCAGCAGTCGGTATGCGTGCACTAGGAATTGCCAAATCTGAGGACGACGGCAAAACATGGAGCTTCCTCGGCATCCTGTCGCTGCTCGACCCACCACGCGATGACTCCAAGGCGACCATTGAAGAAGCGAAGACGCACGGTTTATCAGTCAAGATGGTCACGGGTGATGACGTCGCAATTGGCAGTCAGATTTCAGGACAACTAGGGATGGGCACACACCTCATCGCGGCAGCCGACATGTTCACCAAAGACATGGATATGGATCGCCTCTCCGATACAGTCGGTGCGTGCGTGGAAAAAGCAGACGGTTTTGGACGCGTATTCCCCGAACACAAATACGGCATCGTTAAAGCCCTACAAGAACGCAACCATGTCGTTGCCATGACGGGCGACGGCGTCAACGATGCCCCGGCGCTGAAACAAGCCGATTGCGGCATCGCAGTGAGTGGAGCCACGGACGCGGCACGCGCAGCGGCGGCATTGATTCTGACAGCGCCAGGATTGTCCACAGTGATCGATGCCATCGAAGAGTCCCGCAGAATTTTCGAGCGTATCCTTAACTACATCATGTTCCGCGTGGCCATGACACTCGACATTATGTTTGTCGTAGTCCTGAGCACACTGTTCTTCAATTTCTCTCCGCTAACGGCGGTGATGATTATTCTGATCGCGTTGCTGGACGACGTGCCGATCATGACCATCGCTTACGATAACACCGTATTATCCAAGGGACCTGTGCGATGGCAGATGAAACGGCTCTTATTCGTTTCAGGCTTCATGGGGTTAATGGCGATAATGCAAAGTTTTGGTCTCTTACTAATCGGGATGGAGTGGCTCAGTAACCCCGACTGGCAGTCCTGGATCCACCTAACAAAAGACCAACTACAAACAGTCATCTTCCTGCAAATCGTTGCAGGTGGCCACTTACTATTATTTGTAATGCGTTCACGCTCGACCTTGTTCACTCGCCCTTGGCCCGCGAAACCATTATTTATAGCGATTGTTGGCACACAGATCATCGCAGTGCTAATCTGCGGATTTGGTTGGTTTGTGCCTGCCATTCCATGGACCATCATTGGATTAGTTTGGGTATATATGTTGGTTTGGATGCTGGTTCTTGACGTCGTAAAACTCGCGCTCTACCGCAAAATCAACGCAGATGAGCAGCCGCATCCAAGTTGGTAGCAGCGGTTCCTGAAAGGATAATAGCGGCACAGAACTTAACATCGGAGAATAAATAAGCCATGAACGATACTGAACAGTTTAAAATACAATCAACAGTTACACGACCTGCAGTATCTGATGAATGCGGAGGGCAAACGCTCCTTGCTCATCTGCTTGTAGGGGCGCGATGCCGCTGGCAAAGATGGCACCATTAACCATGTTCTGAGTGCGAGAAATCCCTTGTTACGACTGGGCCTGCCTCTAGATCGCGGGGAGAATCGACACCAACCTGTTCTCTTTTCAAAGAAGTAAAATGAACGAAGCAGAATACAGGTAGAATAACTCGTTTTGAATTGATGTTAGAGACTAAAACTTCAAGGTCTACCCAGTTCTAACAACAAAATGCTATGTATGAAAACTTAGCCATCTTTGGCGCATTCATCTTCATCTACAGCCTACTCAACGGGGGGCTGGAGCGCACCCCGATCAATGGCGCGGTGGTATTTACAGCGTTTGGGGTTATCATGGGGCCCGAATGCCTCGGCCTGCTAAAGATGACAATCACCGCCGAGGCACTGCGCACTTTGGCGGAAGTCACCTTGGCGCTGGTCCTGTTCACGGATGCTTCCAACGCGAATTTAACCATTCTCAAGAAAAACGCGCAACTGCCACGCCGACTATTACTCATTGGTCTGCCGCTCACCATCGCTCTCGGATACGGCGCGGGGGTCTTACTTTTTGACGGACTGGGGATGCTGGAAATCGCCGTCATCGCCACCATGCTCGCCCCCACCGATGCCGCCCTGGGCAAGGCTGTCGTCTCAAACCCTTCCGTGCCCTCCGACATTCGCGAAGGTCTCAATGTTGAAAGCGGACTCAACGACGGCATCTGCGTGCCGATCATCTTCTTGTTTCTCGCATTGATCAGTGGCGAAGGCACCGAGCAAGGGCCACATGTATTGGCTTTAAAATTATTTGCTGAAGAAATCGGGATCGGCATGGGTGTCGGCATCAGCTTCACACTCATCGCGACCTATTTGATCAAATTCGCTGCCGTCAAAAAATGGATCACCGAGAGTTGGGAACAACTTCCGGTTGTCACTCTGGCGATCTGCTGCTTCACCGGCGCACAGCTCCTCGGAGGCAGTGGCTTCATTGCCTGCTTCACCGGTGGCCTGCTATTTGGTGCATTGGCCAAAAAATACAAACACGATTATTTAGTCACCGCAGAGAGCACAGGCGACACTTTCTCACTGATCACATGGGTCTGCTTCGGTGCGGCCGTGGTCGGCCAGAGCCTCGGCGCCTTTACTTGGCAAGTGCTGCTCTATTCCATCCTCAGCCTCACGGTCATTCGTATGCTGCCAGTCTTCCTCGTGCTCACGGGCATGAACTACCGCACCGATCAAAAGCTGTTCATGGGCTGGTTCGGCCCACGCGGCTTGGCCAGTATCGTGTTTGCAGTCATCGTGCTCAACGACAAGCTACCACACGGCGACACCATTTCAATGACCGCGGTCTGCACGATTTTACTCAGTGTGATCCTCCACGGAATCAGCGCCAACCCGTTCATCGCACTGCTAGCCACTCGCTCCAAGCGCGAGGAGGCTAAAGTAAACTAGGCGCTAGCGCTCGACACTTGTGACTGACTTCCCCTCCAGACGAGCCAAAGAATCGATCAAGACCGCATTGGCGATGGTCATTGCCTATGGGCTGGCGCTCGGGTTCGGATGGGAAAGGCCACTGTGGGCGGGCTTCGTCGTAGCGTTTTGCAGCCTAGCGACGATCGGACAATCCTTCACCAAAGCAGCCTACCGTATGTCTGGCACACTGGTAGCAGTGGTTCTCTCGCTACTATTGATCTCAATGTTCCCACAAGAGCGCTGGCTCTTCATGGGCACACTATCGCTCTTCGTGGGCTTTTGCACCTATATGATGAGCGGCCCCAATAAACCGTATTTTTGGAATATTACGGGAGTCGTCGCCGTCATCATCTGCATGGACACTGGGCCAGACCCCAGCAATGCCTTTCATATTGCAGTGCTACGAACCGAAGAAACCGCTCTGGGAATTCTAGTCTATAGCGTCATCGCATTACTACTCTGGCCCGTGTCATCACGCTCAGCCTTCATCGCCTCGGTCGGCGATCAGATCAACAAGCAACGTGACCTATCACTGGCCGCGTTCCATACTGTCGGCACAGGGAACCACGAGAATTACGCCCCCGCCAAAACGCAAACAGCCCAAGCACAAGCGCGCTTTAAGCAACTACTCGGAGCTGCGCTAAGAGATACCACTGAGGTCAAAGAAAAGAGTGCCGCATGGCAGAGTTACGCCAGCCTAGTCGGTCAACTCACCGAAGCGGTTGAACGCTTGAGCCATGGTTTTGCCGAACTCCAAACGCCTGAGATCGCGAAGCAACTCCCTGACATCGAGCATCTCATCCAAGAGACAGAACAACGCTTCGACGCAATGGAACAGATGGTCAAAGGGCACGCGCCTGACGCGCCCCTTCAGCCAGCCATCGAATACTCCCCGGACCCAAAGCAGCTCAAAGCACTCCCACACTTTCAACGCGCGGCAGTTGTCATCGCCTATCAACGCATCAACTCTATTGCTCAGATTAGCCAAGCCCTACTAGAACAAATGGCAGGCATCACTGACTGCGGCCCCATGCCAACCAGCACTCCCACCAGCAAAGTCCCAGCGGCCTTCGACATCGACCGAGGCATCAGTGCAGTCAAAGCAATGACAACGTTCTGGATCGCTTGCATAGGCCTAATCTACATCGAAGCACTCCCCGGCGGGAGCGGGCTAGTCACCATGGCAACCTCTATTGGTATGGTCTGTGCCTCCACTCCACAGCTACCCGTTCGAAAATTAGTTGCACCATTCATGCTGAGTATCGCAGCCGCCAGCCTCATCTATCTCTGCATCATGCCACGACTTTCAGGCTTTGCAGAACTCGGGATACTCCTCTTCATCGCGACCTTCGCGTTTTGCTACTTATTCGCAGCCCCTCAGCAAATGCTCAATCGAGCCTGCAGCCTCGCCATGCTCCTCGCCATCGCGTCGGTATCGAACCACCAAAGCTATAGCTTCGCGGTCGTCTCCAACACTGCAATGATGTTTGCGATTCTCCTCTTTATTCTACTCATCACAGCGAACATCCCGTATTCGCCGCGCCCAGAGCGAATGATTCTTCGACTACTACGCCGCTTTTTCAAAAGCTACCACACCCTCGTCGAAATACCTCCACCCTCAGGCAATTGCATCGCCAACGCGTTTCGTCGACTACACCAGAATTTCCACCGTTACGAAGTCAGCACCTTACCTGCAAAAATGGGCACGTGGGCACAGTTCTTAAACCCAGCCCCTCTGGAGGGCACCGATAAGGCACAAGTGCAAATGACGATCAATAGTGTGCAAGGACTCAGCGACCGAATGAACGAACTCATTGAGATTCGCGAAGCAGGACAATCCTACCATCTGGAAGCGCAACTCAAAGATGACTTCACCCAGTGGCGCGACTATAATCAATCCATCACACAGAACTTATTGAGAGACCCCGCTTCCGCGAATTACCAACAAGTCCTAGATCAATTATCAGCTATCCAAAAGCATCTAGAGGCGCGCATGAGCACGATTGCAAACCAAAGCACTGGAACCAACACCGAACTACACGAAATCGAGGCCTTCTATCGTCGCCTAAGCACTTACCGAGGCCTGTCTGAAGCACTGCTCAATTACGCCAAACAAACCGACGCGATTAACTGGACACCATGGAAGGAAGAGCGCTTTTATTAAGCGTAGAATACACGATGAACCTTAAAAAAGGAGTTAGGAGGTAGAAGACAGAAGTTAGAAACTGATGATCAGAATCTTATATATATTGCAGCCCGCCTTCCGACACTCAATCGAAGAACGAAGCCAATGGTCGGCGACATACTTAATCCTAAGCACCTCACAACCACAGGCTAACTTCTGACTTCTAACTTCTAACTTCTAACTTCTGAATCAACGATGAACCACATGCCACATGAATTCAGTATAGGCGGGGTCTATATGCCCTCGCTACTCGTTGCCGCCGCGCTCGGGCTCCTCGCCGCAGTCATCACATCGAAAGTGCTCAACCGCTGCCAACTCTCCAAATATTTTTTCTACCCGCCACTGGTCTTCATGGCACTCACCGTCATCTATACCGTCCTGATCGGCACCTTTGTGATTAAAGTCTAAACACACATGAAACACATTCTAAAATATCTAACTACCGCCATCGTTGTCGTGGTTGCCGTGCTCGCCGTCCTCTGGATGGTCAAGGATCAATCCATCAATCCACGCACCCGCGACGGACAAGTGCGCGCCGAAATCATCCAAATCGCACCACGTGTCTCCGGCCCCATCGTCAGCCTACCGCTCAAGGACAACCAACACGTCACAGCCGGCGACGTGCTCTTCCAAATCGACCCACGCACCTTCGAAGCCACACTCGCTCAGGCTCAAGCACAATACGACAAGGCCAAGGACAACTACACCGCACTCGAAAAACAAGTCGAGTCCGCGCAGGCCGATATCGAAGTCGCCACCGCTGCTGTGGTGCAGGCCGAAAGTTATATCAAGCAAGTCGACGCGCAGATCCAACAAGTCGAAGCCGAATACAAGCGCCAACAAGAACTCCTACCACTCAAAGCCACCTCGCAGAAATCCGTTGAACGTGCCAAAGCCAACCGCGACGTCGGCATCGAAGAGCGCAAAGGCGCCGTCGCTAGCCTGGCTCAAGCAAAAGCCGGACTCAGCCAAGCCGAAGCGGCACTCGCCCAAGCCATCGCCAACCGCGGCACACTCGGGGAGGCCAATGCCAGCCTACGCAGTGCCAAGGCCGCCGTGCGCACCGCCGAGCTCAACCTCGAATTCACCACCGTCAAAGCCCCCGTCGACGGCTTCATCACCAACCTCAATCTGCGAGAAGGCACCCAAGCCGTCGCCAATCAACCGATGCTCGCGCTGGTCGACATCAAGAGCTACTGGGTGGTCGGCTACTTCAAAGAAAACACCATCGCCAACATGCGAGCCGGTGATGACGCCAAGATCACTTTGATGACCTACCCCGACCAGCCACTAACGGGCACCGTCAACAGTCTCGGCTGGGGCATTGCACAACAGGACGGCAGCACCGGCTTTGAACTACTGCCCAACGTCAACCCAACCTTCGAGTGGATACGCCTCGCACAACGCATCCCCGTGCGCATCCATATTGATACCATTCCAAACGGCGTCTCCCTTCGCGTCGGCACCACCGCGTCCATCATCGTGCACACCACTGCAGGCAACTCGAAATGAAGCGCGCATATCAACACACTTCCATCGCTTGCACAGTGCTACTAGCTAGCGTTGCGCTCAGCGGCTGCCTCAAAGTCGGCCCAGAATATGTCGACCCCAGCGCCAACGTCGCCACGGGCTGGAATACCGAGACCAACGAACTCATGAACTACACGATGCCCAATGACACGGTATGGTGGAAAAATGCGTTTAACGACCCAGAGCTCAACCGACTAGTCGAGCTCGCCCTCGACGATAATTTAACACTGCGCTCTGCCAGCCTACGCGTCCTACAGTCGCAGCAACAACTCGCCATTGCGATCGGCAGTCAATATCCGCAACAGCAACAAGCCACCGGCGCCGTGACACGCTCAAAGGCCAACGACAACATCGCCAACAACTACAGCCTGGGCATGAACCTTAGCTGGGAAGCCGACATCTGGGGGCGCTTCAGCAGCCAAGTTGAATCCGCCTCGGCCGCCATGGATGCCAGCGTCGCCGACTATGATGGCGCTCTCGTCTCCATCGTATCCCAAGTCGCTCAAAACTATGTGCTCATCCGCACCTTCCGCAATCGCGTGAAAGTCGCACAGGACAACATCGAACTACAGCAAAGTAACTTAGACATCACACAGGCAAAATTTAATGCCGGTGAGGTCAGTGAGCTCGACGTCAATCAAGCACAGAGCCTGCTCAACAATACCAAAGCGACGATCTCCAGCTACGAAGTCTCGCTACAACAGCTCAAGAATGCACAGGCCGTCCTGCTCGGACAACCACCTCAAGCGTTTTCAAGCTATGTCACCGAAAGTAGCGAAATCCCAAGCGTGCAAGCAGAAGTCGCGCTCGGCATGCCACAGGATTTGATTCGTCAACGCCCCGACATTCGTGCCGCAGAACGCCGACTCGCCGCGCAAAGCGCCGAGATCGACTACGCCATTACAGAACTCTACCCGCACCTATCCATAGGCGGCAGCGTCGGCACCAGCGCGCAAAATGAAGGCAACCTCTTCGAAAGCGACAGCGAGCTCTGGGATATCACAGGCATGTTTCAATGGAACATTTTTAATTACGGCCGCCTGCAGAGCAACATTCGTCTCCAAGACGCGACTTTCCAACAACTGCTCACCGACTACCGAAGCACCGTGATCAACGCACAGGCCGATGTGGAAAACACCATCGTTGCTTATCTCAAGTCACACGAGCAATTGGAATCTTACCAGCTCGCCGCCGACGCCTCAAAGCGCGCTGTGAATATCTCGCAGACGCAATACACCAACGGACTCATTCCCTTCAACACCGTCATCAACACCCTCACCTCCGACGCCCAACAGCAAGACCTGCTCGCGACAGCGAAAGGCACTGTAGCCAGTAACCTGATACAAGTTTACCGAGCACTCGGCGGCGCCTGGGAAATTCGCAACGGCCAAGACCCCGTCGATCTCCTACCAGCATCCACCGAACAAGAAATGCTAGAACGCACCAAGTATTGGGAGGACGTCCTGGACTAAGCCGTAGGGGCTTTGCTCGCGAAGACCGCGACAACACCAACCCTCATCAAATTCCCCAGACAGTTAAATCCTACCGCGGGCTCCGCAAGCAGAGCCCCTACAGCCGACCGAGCCTCCGCAAAAACGTAACGTATACCTCCTTTGACAACATTGTAGCACCACACTAAAAGTGCCCTCCGACAACACTTCCCGAATAAAAAACACAGCCCACGCGGCGCCGACCCTGTTCCCCACCCGTAGGGGCTTTGCTCGCGAAGACCGCGACAACACCAAACCCCGCAAAATCTACGTAACGTCTCCTGCCTTCGCGGTTCGCGCCATTCGGCAAACTCATGGTTAGGAGACAAGCACGCCCCCTACAACTAACAAACCACACCATCGCCATTCACGACAAGAAATCCATCGAAGGTAACATCAACGACGAAGCGCACAGCCCACGCGACGCCGACACTGTTCCCCACCCGTAGGGGCTTTGCTTGCGAAGACCGCGACAACACCAAAACTCAAAAATCTACGTAACATCTCCTGCCTTCGCGGTTCGCGCCATTCGACAAACTCATGGTTAGGAGACAAGCACGACCCTACAAGCACAACAAACCCAAACCACACCATGGCCATTCACGATAAGAAATCCATCGAAGGTAAAATAGACGATGCAGTCTATGCTTCAACCAACCTCTCGGTATCCATGCCGAAGTTTAAATTCCCAAACAACGAGCACAGCCCCCGCGACGCATATACTGTCGTGCACGACGAACTGATGCTCGACGGCAATGCCCGTCAAAATTTAGCGACATTCTGCCAAACATGGGAAGAGCCTGAAATCCATAAGCTCATGGATGAGTGTATCGACAAGAACATCGTCGATAAGGATGAGTATCCTCAAATCGCCGAGATCGAATCTCGCTGCGTGCACATGCTCGCCGATCTCTGGAACTCGCCAGCAGGTGCGAATACCGTCGGCACCTCCACCACCGGATCAAGTGAAGCCGCCATGCTTGGTGGCATGGCGATGCTGCGCCGTTGGGAAGCCAAACGTAAAGCCGAAGGCAAACCTTACGATAAGCCCAACCTCGTCACCGGCCCCGTCCAAATCTGCTGGCACAAATTCACCCGCTACTGGAACATTGAGCACCGCGAAATCCCAATGGATGATCCGCGCCTGATCATGACCCCTGAAGAAGCACTCAAACGTTGCGATGAGAATACCATCGGCGTCGTGCCCACCCTCGGCGTGACTTTTACTGGCGAATACGAACCCGTCGAAGCCGTCTCCAAAGCACTCGACCAACTCCAAGCCGACACCGGCCTCGACATCCCCATCCACGTCGATGGCGCCAGCGGCGGCTTCCTCGCTCCGTTCAGTGCACCTGAATTGACATGGGACTTCCGTCTAGAGCGCGTCAAATCCATCAACGCCTCTGGTCATAAATTTGGCCTCTCCCCACTCGGTGTGGGTTGGGCAATCTGGCGCGAAGAAAGCGATCTCCCTGAAGAAATGGTCTTCTGGGTCAACTACCTCGGCGGCAACATGCGTGACATCGCGCTCAACTTCTCACGCCCGGGCGGTCAGGTCGCTTGCCAATACTACAACTTCCTACGCTTAGGCAAAGAAGGCTACGCCAAGATTCACAATGCCTGCTACGATACAGCCGCTTACCTCGCTACTGAAATCGAGAAGCTCGGTCCCTTCGAGATCATTTACAACGGTGAACGCGACAAGGGCATTCCAGCACTTTGCTGGAAAATCAAAGAGAATACCGATCCGGGCTTCACCCTCTACGACCTAGCAGATCGCCTCAGCATGCGCGGCTGGCAAGTCCCGGCCTATTCGCTGCCAGCGAACCGTGAAGAGCTTTCGATCCAGCGTATCCTCGTGCGCCACGGTGTCAGCCGTGACCTCGGCGATCTACTCTTAAAAGACATGAAGCAAGCCATGGCTCACTTAGAGAAACACCCGTCTAGCACCCCAATGACGGGTGACGAAGGCTCAGGCTTCCATCACTAATTGAAGCATCGCTCACGCGACATGTCCGAAGCCAATCCATCCAAGCACCAGGCACCTCAGCTCATCAAAGCTGCGGGTGCCTGGCCTTTTATCACGCACCGCATTTATCGGCACGTCGATGGCGCGCGACGCGCGTGGCATTCACGCCACCATCGCAAAGGACTGAACCTCCCGAAAGCCGGCGAGCGTTATCCAATCGCCTCGGTATTAGCACGCAGCCTATGGCAACCGAAGGTATTGAATTGGTGGATCGGCTTAGTCTTCATCATCGGAGCCTCTGGCTTTGCACTCGGCAGCCTACTCTGCCTCATTCCAGCTTGGCCGAAAGCCTGGGGATTGAGCGAGACTGAGATCAATGCGATCTTCTTCGCAGCCTCTATCCCCTTTACTACCGCAGGCTATCTGCAGCTGTATCAAGCCGCCAATGCGGGACGCACGGATGGCAAACGCCACTGGTTTGGCTGGAAGCCCAAGGACGCTGGTTGGCTCAGTTGCGCGCTGCAATTTGTCGGCACGGTGATGTTTAACTTCAACACCTTCGACGCCCTCCTCTCGAATCTAAACCGCGAAGCAGAACTGCTACTCATTTGGACGCCTAACGTCCTCGGTTCCATACTCTTTTTACTTTCCGGCTACATCGCATTCATCGAAATCTGTCACCGCCACTGGGCCATCAAACCCAAACAAATCTCCTGGTGGGTGACCTTTATTAATCTACTCGGCTGTATCGCTTTCATGATTTCCGCCTGCTTCGCCTTTGTGCCTGAGCATGCGCCCAGCTTCGATGCTGTGGAAATCTCCATCGTCTTTACTTTGGCCGGAGCGCTCTGCTTCTTGCTAGGCTCCTATCTAATGTGGCCAGAGTCCATCGTGGCACATGCGGATCAGTAACGCCATAGTTCCAGAATGGCTTTCTGAGGTAGAGCCTCGCTCTCGTTTAAATTCATAATTCCCGTCTGCTTTAGCTTCCTCACGTTGCCATCCGCGATACGAAAGGATTGCCTTTTAAACCTAAAAATATTCGGCAGCTAAAGCAGCCATCCCCCACTCACTTCACCTCCGACACTAAGCGTCGCGGCACAGCTAAGTTCCAATGTATCGCCGCAGCACGAAAGCAAAAAATAAAGACGACACAAAAGATCGCAGCCATCGATCCATGCTGTGGCACATAGTGCCGCGCGAGCGAATATAACACACAGCCAAACGCGATAGGCGTCAGATACAATTCGTGCGAAGTCATTAACAAATTGGTGCGCCCGGATAAAACATCACGGATCAAGCCGCCCCCAATGGCAGTCACCACACCGAGCACGACAGGCGTCACAGGTGGTCCATAATCTAAATCCCAGACCTTACTCATCGCCTGTATCGAAAACAGTGCGACACCCAAACCGTCTAAATACAGCATCAATCGAAAAATCTCCGCACGCGACAAGAGCTCCTTTGCCCAGAAAGCAATCACGCTGGCAACCAATGCCACCCAAATATACAACGAATCGATCGACCAATACACGGGCACATCTAAGACTAGGTCACGCAATGTGCCACCAGCTAACGCAGTCAACATGCCAATCACAGTGGCTCCTAAAATATCAACCCCTTTAGGCAATACAGCGAGCACCCCCGTCACTGCAAACGCTGCGATACCAATCATCCCGATCCAATAAATGAGTGAGTCGTAATTCATACTCAATAAACGCTAACGTCGCGCCACACCTCTAACAATTTCCTTCGCCGTGTGTCCCTGCGACTCCAGCGCAACCTCCTGCACCGCAGGGCTCGTTGCCACATCTGCGACCGAACGAGTGACCGTGGCCACCCCGCTCGCAGTGCTACCAACCGCCGACGCCACCGCACCCGTTGCATCACATGCAGCGCAGGCCACTTTACCTGTAGTCGAAATCGTAGTCGCCGCCAAATCAATCGGTGCTTTGACGACTGAACATGCCGAACACAGCAAGGCAGCAGGTAATAACAAAATCATAAAGAACCGGGGCATTGAGGATACAATGCGAAGCACATCAAACCCTGTCAATTCAGTGGTTTATACCGGCAAAGCATCTATTCAGAATCAAAGCTGCTTCAACGCCGCATTAACCTTAAAAGAGTAATTAGAAGCTGAATATCAGTGTTTTATAAAAAACATTTGTCTCGCCAAATGGCTTCGCCCTTTGGCTGCACCCAAGGGCATAATAAAGTGTCGCTGCGCTCGGCAGGCGGCAGCAAATAAGTCCGTAAGGGGACTCATAACCAAAGACTACCCCCTGACGCCCTACTTCTAACTCCTAAATATAGCCTTAAAGCACCATGCGTAGAAAACTCTTGGTGCGGGCATGCTCTGGGGCATCAAACAGCCCCTTTGGCTCTCGATCTTCTACAATGACGCCACCATCCATAAACAAGACGCGGTCGGCCACTTCACGAGCAAACCCCATCTCATGGGTCACGACAACCATTGTCATGCCATCCTTAGCAAGCTGCTGCATGACTGCGAGCACTTCACCGACCATCTCAGGGTCGAGCGCCGAAGTAGGCTCATCAAACAACATCACTTTCGGACGCATCGCCAAAGCACGTGCGATCGCAACACGCTGCTTTTGCCCACCCGACAGTGAATCTGGAAAGTGATCGGCCTTTTCCTCTAGCCCGACCTGTTTCAGGAGTCGATAGGCATTGGCCTTGGCCTCTTCGAGAGGCTCATCGAGGGCCTTAACTGGGGACAGGTAAATATTCTTCAACACCGACATGTGCGGGAACAGGTTGAAGTGCTGAAATACCATACCGACCTCCCTGCGAATTTGATTAATATTCGCCTGAGGCGCAGTGACGGCATGCCGACCGATCCGCACCTCGCCCTGACTGGCCTCTTCAAGGCCATTGAGACAGCGTAAAAAAGTGCTTTTCCCAGATCCCGATGGCCCGATCACACAAATCACTTCGCTTTCGCTCACATGAGCCGTCACCCCCTTTAACACTTCGAGATCACCGAAGGATTTATGTAAATTTTCGACTTTGATCATGATTTTTTTGGGCTCAGTTTACGTTCAGAAAGAGCAACCAGTCTCGAAAGCGTGACCGTCATAACGAGATAGACCAGTGCGATACCAATGTAGGTCGGAAACGGAGCAAAGGTGCGAGCCGCATAGAGCTTACCAGCCATGAGAAGCTCGGATACCCCGATCACTGATAGCAGTGAACTGTCTTTCAATAGAACGATGAACTCATTGCCCAATGGTGGAATAATACGGCGAAATGCTTGCGGTAATATAATCAGGCGCATTGCCATCACGTGCCCCATGCCAAGTGACCTTGCTGCCTCCATCTGGCCACGGTCGATGGATTGGATGCCCGCGCGAAAGATCTCAGCCACGTAGGCTCCACTATTTAAACTAAATGCGATCACACCAGCAAGGATCGGATCAATGGGGAAGCGCTGCCCCGTGAGCCCGAGGATGAGGCCAGGGAGACCGAAATAAACAATTAGAATCTGAACCAGTAACGGGGTGCCACGCACACAGTCGACATACACCACTCCGGGCAACCGAAGCCACCAACGACTAGAGAGCTTCATTAGGCTCATACTGAGCCCAATGAAAACCCCGAAGCATATGGAGATCCCGGTCACCAGCACTGTGATGCGAGCGCCTTTAATCAGGCTCGGCATCACAGTCGTGATGTGATGCATATACTCAGCAATAAGGCTGGGCTCCTGCTCCACGACACTAGCACTCACGGCCTCAGCGGCTTCGCACGGGCTGGTCGTGCTAAGTAACAAGACGCATAGGATGAGCAAGAATTTGAGCATAGGCGATTTCTATAGAATGCGCTTCGTGCACGCAAATGGCGTAAAGGTTCAGAGAAAGACCACTACTTAAAATACTTGTCAGCGATCGTATCATACTGCCCACTCGCTTTAACTTTCTCTAAGCCAGCATTCAGTGCTTCAAGCAACTCGACATCTTCGAGGTTAACGGCAAATCCGTATGTCTCGCTGTTGAGTGGCTCCCCTAGAAATTTAATTTTCCCAGGATAGCGCGCTGCGAAGGCTTGATTAACAGGCGTGTCGTTGATCACCGCATCGACAGTGCCGTTGGCAAGCTCCTGAAATGCAAGGCTGATACTCTCATAGTTCGTTAACTTGGCATAGCCGCCAATCTCGGCGCCTAGCTTTTCTGCAGCTTCGGCACCACTTGTGCCAATCTGCACAGCGACCTTCTTGCCTTTGAGCTGCTCAAGTGTCGTGAACTCGGTAGAGTCAGCTCCAATTGCGACAGAAATACCTGCATCAATGTATGGGTTCGTAAATGCGACCTGCTTTGCACGCTCTTCAGTAATCGTCATACCAGATGCAATTACGTCAATCGAGCCTGTATGTAGCGCGGCAATGAGCCCATCAAAACCAAGGTTCTGAATCTGCACCGCGTAGCCCGCTTCGGCTGCGATCGCTTTGATCAAATCAATATCAAAGCCAATAATTTCTCCGCTCTGCTCGTCAATCATTTCGAATGGAGGGAAAGTCGGCTCGCAGGCCACAGTAATGACCGGCTTACCATCTTCACTGATGGTAGCTTTTTTCCCACAACCCACGATAAAGACGAGTGCAGCAAGGAGGAGATAAGTGAAACGATTGAATTTTCTCATAATATTGATGGTGATATTGTTGCAAATATAAATAAGGCACCAGAAGACCTGCTTGCACCATCGCCGTCTAGCTAAAAGTAATAAAATTCAACATCTGATAAGCTGCACGATTCACAAGCAGTAGCCCAAATACATCAATCGCACTCATACGAAACACTCCACGAGCGACACACCAGGCTAAGAGCGTCATCTTGAACAACCATCGCATTGACTGTGCTCTCTCAACAACTACGATGCGTCCATGCTTGACGAAAGCACCACCCGACAGCCTCTTTAATCCGTAAAATGCCCGACCAAGACAACGCTTCCACTCCCTCAGAATGGTCCGAATTCGGACAGCGTCTTTGCTGCGGCAGCGGCATCGGCGAGCTCATGGATGACCTCGGACACGCGCTCGCAGCAGGCGGCGATAAAGTTCACATGCTCGGTGGCGGCCAACCCGCACACATCCCAGAAATGGATGCACTCTGGCGCAAGCGCATCGAAGAGATCACAGCCACACCCGGCGAACTGGAGCACATGCTCGGCAATTACGAGCCGCCCGCTGGGCGCACTAGCTTTCGCCAAGCCATCGCCGATCTCTTCCGTAAAGAATTCGAATGGGATCTCAGCGCGGACAACGTCGCCATCACTATGGGCGGGCAAACCGCGTTTTTCTGTTTATTCAACGCACTCGCAGGACGCACTACCGACGGGCAACAAAAAAAGATCCTACTCCCGCTCGTGCCCGAATACATCGGCTACGCCGACCAATCCGTAAGCGGATCAATGTTTCGCAGTGTCAAGCCGCGCATCGAGCATACCGGCGACCACGAATTCAAATACCGCGTGGACTTCGAAAACTTAGAAGTGACCGACGACATCGCCGCGATCTGCGTCTCCCGCCCCACCAATCCAACCGGCAACGTCCTCACCGACAACGAAATCGCCCACCTAGCGGAGCTAGCCGAAGCCAACGGTATCCCGTTGATTATCGACAACGCCTACGGCGCCCCCTTCCCCAATGTCATTTTCACTGAAGCAAAGCCGATTTGGAATGAGAACATCATCCTTACGCTGAGCCTATCAAAAATAGGCCTCCCCGGCACCCGCACCGGCATCGTCATCGCCAAGCCAGAAATCATCAAGGCCGTCGCATCGATGACCTCGATCATGGGCTTAGCCAATACCAATACAGGGCAAGCCATCGCCCAACCACTCATCGAAAGCGGTGAGATCCTAAGACTCAGCAACGAAGTCGTGCAGCCATTCTACCGCGAAAAGTCCGCGCAGGCACAGGCATGGGTGAAGCAATATTTTGATCCCGCTCTAAGCTATCACATCCACCGCAGCGAAGGTGCACTCTTCCTATGGGCATGGTTCAAAGGACTGCCGATCACTTCTCGCGAACTGTATGAACGCCTCAAAGCCCGCGGCGTGCTCGTCGTGCCTGGCAGTTATTTCTTCTTTGGCCAAGACGACAGCGATTGGAAACACAGTGATGAGTGTATCCGCATCAACTTCACCATGCCCGCAGCGGATGTTGAAATAGGTATCCGCATCATCGGCGAAGAAGTCTCAAAGGCCTACGCCGAAGGCGAGTAGGGTGCTGCTTGCGGCACCCGCGAAGGCGTCAAGCGAAGGAACTTAGAAGTGTTCGATTGTGAATGCCCGACCAGAGCCAGACTGAAGGTATTTTTCAAATACAGCAGCTTTCTCACGAGACCGAAGACTATACTGAGACACATCATATTATGCTTAAAAGAGTAGTTAGACGGAGGTCTGCCGTAGATGGCGAAGCAAGTCAGAATCCAGCAGTAAGAAGCTGAATATCAGTGCTTTATGAAGAATCTCCGATTCGCCAAATTGGCAGCAGCGAATACGTTCGTAAGAGTTTCATCACGAAGGACTAACTTCTAACTCCTGAATCTACGTTAAACCGTTAATGGACGTTAATTTACGTTAATCCAATCCGCTGCAAAAATGGCGAATGAGCTAACACTCGACTCCTAGTTAGAGACGTCGTTCAAGTGGATAAAAATATGCATTTAGGATCTCTGATAACGTGCATTCACGTTGATTAACGGTTCAACTCATCGACTCAAACGTCCGAGCATGCCAAGCCGTAGCTTGAGCGCGATTCCTAAAAAAGCCAAGATCCTCCTACGCTTCATTCGAAGCTTCGGCGTGACAGCCTTCACTTTCGCTTCGCTCATAACCAGCACCTCTTCGAGTTGGTGGGCCCGGTGGGGTTCGAACCCACGACCAAGGGATTATGAGTCCCCTGCTCTAACCGCTGAGCTACAGGCCCAGAAATTGTGTTCTGGATTGCGGGAAAAAATCGACTCTCTAGCAGAATCGCAAGTCTTGATTGCCCCAAAGCGATACTTCTATAAAAAAACAGCTCCACACTCGATCATTTCAGGCAATGAGTCGCGGATGGCATAAAAATACAGGCTTTTCATAAATCGTGGGTGAATGAAACTAAAGTGTTTCAATGCCTTCACTCTTGATCACTCCAAAGCGTCCGTTCAAAACTTATGGTCGATGGCAGAGCGGCTACAGATACAGCAGTTAGAAAAGGCGCGTCATAATCGGAAAGATTTCGATTGTGGGGTGCCGCCACTGAACGATTATCTGGAGAAGCAAGCCGCACTCGACGTTAAGCGTAAGGCTGCTGGCTGTTGGGTGATGACCTCAACGGTCGCCGAGTGCACGATATTGGGATACTATACTCTGTCGGCAGAGGCGATTGATGCGGTGGATCTACCTGAGGTGCCTAAGGCGATTAGTAAAAAGCTTCCTGGTTATCGCCGCTTTGGAGCAGCTTTGCTGGGACGGCTTGCTGTTGCGCGGTCTCAACAAGGGCAAGAAATCGGGGAATTATTGTTAATGGATGCGTTCCATCGTTGCCTTGTGATGGAGATTCCGGTCGTTGTGATCGTGGTTGACCCGAAAGACAAAAAAGCAGCTGACTGGTATGGACGATTCGGGTTTCGAGCACTGACCGCAGGTCGTATGGCCGTGACTTTGTTGGAATTGGAAGCCCGATTTAACGAGCTGGATTCACGTCGCTAATGACAGTGTCACGGTAAGCTTTGAAGGCTCGCTTGAATGCAGGCGTTGGCTTTCTTGGTGGGGCGAGGAGCGCTTCGACGAATTCGCGAGATTCTGCTTCATTGAGGCGAATGGTCTCTGCTTCCTGAATCACCTTGCGGGCTCTTTCCACCGCATTTTGAACAACAAAACGCGCAACGTTACGCCCTTCAATTTCGGCCGCTTTCTGAATCAGTGCCTTTTCTTGAGGGTTTATCCGAGCGACTAAGCGCTCAGTTCTGCGTTGTGCGATTACTGTTGCCATGTGTTAATGTGTGCCACGGAGTGACACATTACTCAAGCTGTAATCTGTAAAATCTGGCCGGAGATGCATGTAATCGGCGCCACGTCGCTGATTACATGCTTATCAAAGAGAACACAGAACTAGGAGCTAAGAACGATCGAACATGCCCTCCGCCGACACAAAAGATCAGCTTGTCGTGCAGCCTGTGATAGCGCTACTGCGCGATGAGTTGCACTGGGAGTCTCTCAAACTATTTTGCAGCACTTCAACGCCGACTCAATGGTCTCATGTTGAAAGGTATACCCCGCTTGCAGCAAACGCTCTGGAGTGACTTTACGACTCTTCAGCACCAACTCCGTTTCTGTGCGAATCATCCAGGCTCCGATTGTGAGCAGCCATTTAGGCAACCAAATACCAGTAGCCTGTAACATTCAAAACTGCGCAAATCCTATGGCTTGGCTACAAACATCGAACATTGAACTTTTAACATCGAACGTCCAATGCACATTGGAATGAAAAGCGAATTTCTATTCAAAATTGGACGTTTCACGTTCGATGTTCGACGTTCATACCGTCCCATTCGGTATAGCGCACCCCACGACAATCCGCTTTCGTCCGCCGCGTCAGCACGACCACGTCATACCCCGCACGCACAAAATGCCGACTCAATGCCTGACCAAGAAAACCAGCACCTCCGGCCAAAATCAATTTACGCTTGCTCATAGCGTAACACCTTCCTCCCGTTCAGCCGCCACATCCCCCTCGTAGCGCCACTCATAGCGTCCATTGCACGTGCGATACACGCCGTCGACTCGCCAGTTGCCCCATGCGGTTCGTAAATAGCCATGGTAATTGTCCATCGCCTCAAAGTGATTATCGCTGCGTTTGTGGAGGTCCACCATCGCCACGCGTCCCGCCTCACCGCCAGGCCCATAACTACGAACGCCGGCAATGAAGTAATCCTCGAATGCCTGCACATCGGTAAATGCTTGCGGCTCTGCAGTGGGCGCTTCCGGATATTCAATCAAGCGTAGATCGATCATGTTATCGTCCGTGCTCATGACTAACTGGCAATGCTGATAGAAATCGCGTCCCCGCTCCACTTGCAACTGAGCGTGCACTTGTGGAAACCCTAGCTTCGCTAACGCTTCCACCAAAATGCTGTCACTGTAACGATGATCCACCCACACAGCCTGGCTGCCATCACGTGTATCCACACATGCGATACGCAGTGCGCAGGTCTGACTCGCAGGGCCCATATTCAGTGGCGCCCAGAGTGGTGCCGCATGTTTCATGAAGATTGCACAGAGGCTGAGCACGTAGCCCGCCTCTGTGCGAATCGGTTCAAGAAATGGCACGCGTATCAATTCACGGCAGACCGCTTCCGGCACGATCACATTCGCCACCCAACGCTCACTCACCTCTGCCACCACCGCATTGACATGCCGCCGTGGAATCGTCCAAGTCGTATCAGTATTCGCATCGTAAATACTTAGAGGCGCAGTGAGCGTTTTCATAGCTATTAATCCTATACTTTCAGTAATTTGTGAAACTTAAGGTCAAATAAAAGAAGCCTTAAGCTTTGAGTGCAGGTGGGCGCGCCTTCTTACGCATCTTATCGAAGTTGAACATATTGAAGAAGTGCATGGCACCGAGCACGATCAGCACGATACCGACCTTAGTCGTCAAATACTCGACCGCTCCCACCACTGTCTCTGGGTGGTGACCATATTTTAAGAACATCAGGACAAAGCCGAGGTTCACTAGGTAGAATCCGACCCGCAGCAGGTGATTCACTGCACCCGCCATCTCTTGATCTCCATGAAACGTGTGTCGCAGAAAGATATGTCCTGCACGGTAAAGTGTCTGAGCGACCCAGACAGTCATTGCAATGGTTGCGAGCGCATAGAGCGCGTAAGTATATAGCATTAGATTATTCATTGTAGTATCTCCTTATCATATAAATTTTTTGAGTAAAAATGGCATGACCTTGCTCTTCTCTGAGCGAGCGACCTTACCAAGCACCTGATCCGCAGTGCCGACAAAATCGGCTAGATCCGAGAGCTGCTCGGCGAACAGCTTCTGTGCGGCGTCGTTCTTATTGAGTGACTGCGAGGACGAGTCCTGTAGCAGCTTCAGCACCGGATCGATCTCACGACGTTTACGCTCGCGAGCCACGGTGCAGAAAATCGTCCACACATCCTTCTCCGCTTCAAAGTATTCTTTGCGGTCACCGGGATAGGTCACACGGCGCACGAGCCCCCAACCTACCAAGTCTCGCAAATTCGCATTGGCATTGCCACGGCTCACCTTCAACTCGTCCATCACCTCATTGGTGTGCAAGGGCTCCACTGCGATCATTAGCAAGGCATGGATCTGCGCCATCGTGCGATTGATCCCCCAACTACTGCCCAGTGTGCCCCACTGTGCGATAAATTCCATGCGAGTTTTTTGAAAGTCCGTATCGTTCATGATTAAACTTTCAGTAATTACTGAAAGTTTAGCAAGTTAAAAATGACAGTGGATAAAAATTGAAGTATTCAGCACCCCACTTTTGACAATTTGTGGCGCAGTCACCACAGTGCTGCGACTATGACAGACACTGCTGACCAAAAATCGATCGAATCCTTTCGCTCCTCGTTGGACGCCAACTACGAATGGCCCTGCCTCTTTCCGTTTAAATTTATTGTGCCTAAGGACAAAACAGAAGAGGTGCTCGCACTCTTCGATGTGGAACCGATCCGCGCGAAAGAGTCTTCTAGTGGTCGGTTCACGGCCTACACCATGGAAATCCAGGTGGCATCGAGCGACGAAGTGCTCGAAGTCTACGAGCGTGTAGCAAAGGTCCCGAACGTAATATCACTGTAAGTTCTGAAAAGCTAGAACACTGAAAAGCTGAAAGGCAGGGAAATTGGGAAATATTTTCACAGCGAACGACTCCTATTCCTATGCTCCAGAAAACATTGCCCCGTCTCATCCAAGCCGGATGCCTCTGCTTCGCCAGCGCACTTAGCTTAATTGCTTGCGCTGAAAAAGCCGCTCCCACCACGAACGACACAACTATGACAGATTCAGATCCCTCCTCTTTTGAAATCGCCACTTTTGGGGCAGGTTGCTTCTGGTGTGTCGAAGCGGTATTTGAAAACCTCGACGGTGTGCAGGATGTCGAATCCGGCTACATGGGTGGCGAGGTCAAAGATCCCACCTACCGCGAAGTCTGCACCGGCACCACGGGGCACGCGGAGATCACTCAAATCACTTTTGATCCAGCGGTCATTTCCTATGAGACATTGCTCGACTGGCTCTGGCGCTCACATAACCCGACGACTTTGAATCAGCAAGGCGCGGACAAAGGCACGCAATATCGCTCTGCTATTTTCTACCACAGCGAGGCTCAACGTGAAATCGCCGAGGCATCGAAAGCTGCAGCCCAAAAGGCCTTTGATCGCCCAATAGTGACCGAGATCACTGAGGCCTCGGACTACTACCCTGCCGAAGACTATCATCAGGATTACTACCGCTTAAATAAGGCCGCACCGTATTGCCAAATGGTGATCCGCCCAAAGTTAAAGAAGCTCGACCTTGAATAAGGCAGGTGGGTGCGTTTTGCTAGACGACGAATGGCAGCAAAAAAACGCGCAACTAAAAAACGGACGACCGCTCGCAAGCGGGCACGCAGCAAGACGAAACCAGAGGGTCGCTCTTACTTACGCACCGTATTCATCGTCTTACTACTTCTGATCTGCGGATTGGCGGCAGCCTATTATTTCGGCTCCTTTGCACTGCGCACTCAGATGGAACGCGTCGCAATCCAAGCAATCAACGCCGCGCGCACTCCAGAGTGGATGCCCCGCCCGATCACGAGCCTCTTGAATCGAGGCTACGACGCCATTCCCGGCAGCCTGGGCCTGGCAGTCGAAGGTGGCGAACTTGGGCATGAGGAGTCGCCGCTAATCGCAGGCGTGCCTCAATCAAAATCTCCGATTCGCGTGCTCCACAACAAGAGCTATATCAACCTCTTCAACGAAAAGGAACGCCAAGCCTCCTGTATCGCCTTCAAACTAAGCAACAGCGACCGCCAAGACGCGGCGGTGCCAGATGGTTTCTTTGAAGATCCGCGTATCAAACAACTACGCGCCCGCGACATGCAATTCGGCAAGTGGACGCCCAAAGCGATTGCACCGCCCGCCGCGTTGGCTGGTGAGTTTGGCGAAGTGGGCGCAAACGAGGCTCATCTGGTGACAAACCTAGCTCCAATGTCAGCGAAGTTTAGCGAAGGCGTATGGCAGCGACTCATGCAGGAAACCACGGTCAACTACCCCAATCGCTTTGGCGAGGTCTGGGTCTATGTGGGGTCAGTCATAAGCAAAGACAGCCTCAAGCTCGAATCTGGAATACGCATTCCCGATAGTTTTTACGCGATCGTATTTGATCTGACCGATACGGGAGCCCTGCGAGCGATTGCGTTTCTAGCGCCTCAAGATGCTGAAGACACCGCACTACAGAATTACATCAGCTCAATTGCCCAGATCGAAAAAGTCACAGGCCTTAAGTTTCTACCAGAAGTGGATTATCATGCATGTGAAGTGCTCAGCGGAGCGGCGAGCCCACAACTCTGGTAATAAAAAGGCAATTCTAGGTCGAATTTTATCAGTAAACAGTTATAACTATTAAAGAACGATAAGCATTCACTCCCCTTTGCTTAACCGTTTTAACACCTCGCGACATCCCTGTCATCCCTGTCATGCCTTACACCACACAATGGACTCAGCATGGAGTCACTTGGAAATACACCGGAAACCTGACCGGTGAAGAGCTGCTCCAATCGAATATTAATATCTACGGCGATGAGCGCTTTGATGATCTCTGGTATCAAATTGTGGATCTATCGGAAGTGAAGTCAGTAACCGTCACACCACTGATCATGCGTAAGATCACCCACCTTGACATGGCAGCGGCACACACGAATCCGCATATTCGCGTAGCAGTCATCGGCGGCGAACAGCTCAATAAAATCTATAGTGACAATGCCTGCGAGTCACACTGGCCGACTCAAGACTTTAATAGCATGGAAGCCGCACTGGCATGGGTGCACGATAAATAACGGAGCGTGGGCAAATGGCGCTTGGCTAGAAAAAGTCGTGTCACAGTAAAGGAGCGTGGGCAAGTCACCCACGCTCCGTTTGCTAGTAAGACTTAGCGAAGATCACGCGCTTACCTGGCTTACCGGTAAAGACGCAGGCCACTTCTTCCTTGAGCGATGCATTTGGAATACAGCGCACGGTGACTTTATATTGCTTTGCAATTTTATCTTCGAGCTCAGGATCGCAGCAGAAGCCCATCGAGGCAAAACCGCCGTGAATTTCAGGGTTGTTTTTGTTCTTCGGAGTGAAGAATTCGACAAACTCTGCCTCAGTTGTGATATCGCGTGTATTCTCTTTGCGGAACTTCTTCGCCTTCGCGAGTAGCCCGTCTTGGATATTATCCAACAAATCAACAATGCCTGATACGAATGCATCTTTGCCAACGCTTTGCTTATCCTTCGGCGCACGGTCGCGGCGTCCGACCATCATACTATCGCTAGCGATATCGCGTGGCCCGACTTCAACACGAAGTGGGATGCCCTTTTTAATCCAATCCCACGCTTTCTCACCACCACGCATATCGCGGTCGTCGAGTTCCACCTTCACTGGTGCACCCATGTAGCTTTGACCTTCAAGCTCTTGCTTCAATTTATGGCAATAATCAAGCACTTCGGCGCGAGTCTCCTCCTTCGGAGTAAATGGAATGATGACCAAGTGTGACGGCGCAATACGTGGCGGCAGCACGAGGCCATCGTCATCGGAGTGCGTCATAATCAAGCCACCGATCAAGCGTGTCGAAACACCCCAAGAAGTGGTCCAAGCAAACTCTTCTTTACCCTCGGCACTGAGATATTTGATACCACTGGATTTCGAGAAATTCTGACCGAGGAAGTGCGAGGTGCCGGCTTGAAGTGCCTTGCGATCCTGCATCATCGCTTCGATAGCGTAGGTTGCATCGGCTCCAGGGAAACGCTCCGCAGCAGTCTTCTCGCCAGTGATGACAGGCATCGCCATGAAGTTTTCCGCAAAGTCGGCGTAGGTATCCAACATCTGACGCGTCTCAAAGAGTGCTTCTTCAGAAGTAGCATGCGCGGTGTGACCTTCTTGCCAGAGGAACTCTGCAGTGCGGAGGAAGAGGCGCGTGCGCATTTCCCAGCGCACCACATTGGCCCACTGGTTGATGAGAAGTGGTAGATCGCGATAGGATTTCACCCATTTCGAGAAAAGCTCGCCAATAATGGTCTCGGAGGTCGGGCGCACGATGAGTGGCTCTTCGAGCTTACCAGCAGGCTGGAGCTTGCCATCGGCATCGGCCTCTAGACGAGAGTGCGTAACGACGGCGCATTCTTTAGCGAAGCCATCAACGTGCTCCGCCTCTTTCTGGAGGTAGCTCATCGGAATGAAGAGCGGGAAATATGCGTTCTTATGACCGGTGGCCTTAAAGCGACGGTCAAGATCCTCCTTAATGTTTTCCCAGATGGCGTAGCCCCAAGGCTTGATCACCATACAGCCGCGCACGGGCGAGGTCTCTGCGAGATCGGCGGCCTTAATGACCTGTTGATACCATTCCGGATAGTCTTCTTCGCGGGTGGGAGTAATTGCGGTTTTTGCCTGTTTAGCCATGAGGCAAGGAAGCAAATCGTCCGCGCCCTCCCCTGCAATGCCAAATTTACATCAAGATGACTCAGGGGCGGTTCTCGCCAAGCCAGCCGCCCTGCACAAAATCAACCATGGGTGCCACGAAACCGGGGAAGTATTTGCCCAGTATGGCACATAATATCATGATCCCGATAAAAATAAGGATCCCCTTACCTGCGCTTTTGATAAACTTCAAGCAAAGCACAAACAGCACGATCACAATGACCCATGCTAAAATGTTTTGTGACATGAGAGCTTGTTTTAGCGTTTCCATGAAGGAGGATACTTATGATCGATGAATAACTAAGCAAGCCTTCGCCGCTACGAAATTGACCTTAGATTAGCGAACACTACTTAGCGACGCCGATGAACTCCTGCTGCATCCAATACTGGAGACATGCGGGCACCTTCACACGGCCATCGGCCTGCAAGTTGTTCTCAAGAATCGCAGCAAGCACACGTGGCACCGCAAGCGCAGAGCCATTAAGCGTATGAGCAGTCACTGGCTTGCCATCCGCGCCGCGATAGCGAATACCCGCACGGCGTGCCTGAAAATCGGTAAAGTTACTGCAGCTAGAGACTTCCAACCAACGCTTTTGGCCAGCAGCGAACACTTCGAGATCGTATTGCTTCGCATGCGGGAAACCGATATCGCCAGTGCACATACGCAGCACGCGATACGGCAGCTCCAGCTTTTGCAAGAGTTGCTCCACGTCGCCGCGTAGCTTCTCCAGCTCTTCCATGCTGCTGTCGGCATCAGTCCACTTGACCAGCTCAACCTTATCGAACTGGTGCAAACGGTTCAGGCCACGCACATGCGCACCCCAGCTGCCAGCCTCACGACGAAAGCATGGCGTGTATGCGCAATGACGCAGCGGTAACTGATCTGCGTCGATGATCTCGTCGCGATAGAAATTAGTCACTGGCACCTCAGCAGTCGGAATCAAGTAGAGACCCTCGTTCGGGTCGACATACATTTGGCCTTCCTTGTCTGGAAGTTGCCCTGTCGCCGTCGCACTTTCCTCGTTCACTACGATTGGAGGTAGCATTTCCTCGTAACCAGCTTGACGCGCTTCTTCTAAGAAGAAATTGACCAATGCGCGCACGAGACGTGACATCTCACCGACATAGAACGGGAAACCAGCGCCTGCAACTTTCACGCCACGTGCGAAATCGACCCGCGACTCAAACCAAGGGATGTCGAAGTGTGGCAGCGCATTTGGAAACTCAGCATCCGCATCGCCCCAAGTCGCAGCGACTTCGTTCTCGTCCTCGTTTTTTCCGATTGGAGTCGATGGATCCGCAAGATTCGGAATCGAGAGAAATGCCTCCTGGAAGGCCTCATCTGCCTCCTTCGCCGCAGCTTCCAGCTCTTTCGCCTTTCCAGCGATGGCCTTCATTTCCTGCACCTTGGCGATAAACTCAGGCGTGCCCTTCGGCAATGCAGCCATCTCTTTATTCGCGGCCTTCTGTGCGGCACGTGCTTGCTCAGCATCCGTGATCTTCGCACGGCGTGTCGTATCGAACGCAAGGATGGCGTCGATATCGCAAGTGAACTTTTTATTGGCAATGGCAGCGCGGACGAAATCCGGCTGCTCGCGGAGGAGCTTAATATCAATCATGACTGAGTCGGTGAAAAGAGAGCAGAAGTAGCTGACTGACAGGTTTCGTCAAAGCGATAATCGGAAAAGATGGCATCTACCCCATAGTTTATCAAGTTGACCCATTGATTGAATTTTGATCTACATCGCCGTTAGCAATACAGATCGCGCAGTTCGCTGCCCATGCTGCGGAACCAACAACAAACAACAATACTATGAAATCAAGCACACTCAAACTATCAGCACTCACCTCTGTGCTGGCACTCTCTACGCTGACTGCGAACGCAGGCAACTCCACACTCCAGCCGATCAACACTCGCTTCGCCCAAACCCAAGAAGCGATCAGCATCGAAGTAGGCGCATCCACTTTCAGTGACATCGAGCTCGAAGAAGCCGATAGCTTTGATGGTTGGACTGCAGGTGCCGAGGTCGTCGTGCCCTTCCGCTTTTTGAGTGAGAGCCTAGAAAACATGCAAGTGCGCCTACTGATCCCATTCTACACCGATGGAGACGCCAAAGGCACAGACCCAGAGCTACCAGAGAGTTTCGGAAAAAGTATTGATATTGATGGCAACGGCGGTCTCTACGACTTCGCGATTGCACAATTCGAACACCAACTCTTCAACCTAAAGGATGACGACTTCAATGCAGCTTACTACGCTGGTTGGGGTAAAGTGCTCGAAAGCCTCGACACGACCACGTCTGACAAGGACCTCTACAACCACTCTGGTAAAGTCACCGTCGGCGGTATCAAATACGATCGCCCGATCTCAGTCTTCGGCAACGATTCTCAACTATTGCTCAATGCTGGCTTCCGTCACTACTACGACACCGATGATCTACACCCAGACGACGAAGACAGCTTCACATGGGCTGACCTTCGCGCTGCAATCGTATTTGAACAAATGGGAGAATACATCATTCCAGTATTGGAGCTCACTTTCCTTGGCGACGCCGACTACAGCGACATGCAATTACAGCCCGAAGTGATCATCCCTTTCAATGACAACGTTTCAATGAAGTTGGGTGGCTACGTCGGCCTCCTCAGTGATGGCAGCGAATATGGTGGTGCAGCGAGCCTAGCAGTCGGCTTCTAAAAGACCTCAAAGAAACGCCAAACTTACAGCCTCACCGCGAGGCCTACAGATGGCATGATTGGCTGCAGGAGTTACAACGACTCCAAGCGACCAATCATGCCATTTTTTTTATGCCGGGACTAGGAATCAGCAGGTAAGCTCAGCTTCAAACGGCGCAACTGTTTCTTACGCATCGGCGCAGCATATTCTAACACATCCCGTGCAAATGCCTTACCTTCGGCAGACAAACGCTTACAGCCGAGATATTGATGCAAAAATCGCATACGTTGAACGGGACTAAATGCCACAGTGGCCCCGGCGTCCAGCATCGCCAAATCAACCTTGCGGCGGCGCTTCATAATAAACGCGGGCCAGCGATACGCCCGCGGACAATCAAACACATACAGGTTCGACATGTTCTGCTCAGTAATGATCAGGTTACGCAAAAAGAGATCATGGTGCTCGAAGCCGTTTTGGTGCATCGTCTTCACTGCAGACGCAATCGATGTGAGCAACTCATCTTTCAACGCTGGTTGCTGCTCGATCGGCTGATCGCTCATCCACTTGTGCACAATAAAATCGACCCCCATCGCATCGGGAATCTCCTCCGTGATCATGTAGGTATTAATCACCCCAAAACAAAACCGCTGCTCCCCATAGCCCACCACTCGTGGAATACGCAGGCCCATTTTACCAAGCGACTGGATCTTTTCAAACTCAGCACGCATCACTGATCGCCCGAAAAGCGAACCACGCGCCACACGCGCCAAGATACACTCCAAACGACGGTTCCAGAAGCGCTTCACATAAAACGTCCGAGTGTTCCCCTTATCATCCAAACGGATTCGGCTAACATCGTCTTCGCCACCGATCCCCTGGCTGGTTAATAGGTCGCCCTGCTTCGTCTCGAACACCGAGCGCACACAATCCAGCCCAGCGGACCGCATGAGTTGCTGATATTCAGGTTCAATGTGCACACGCTCGCGAAACAACAGCCCAAGCCCTTTTGGTGCCTTGAGCTGAGCTAACTCACTCCACAGCCAGGCACCAAAACGCGTGCGCGTCGGTCGGGCACGCAATCGATATTCCGGATGGTCTAAATAGTCTAAGGGCATATATTAAAATTATGAAGCGTCTAATAATCGGACTAAGCAAGTCTTAACCCAACAACCCCGAAACGTAGCCACTCCTTCGATCACGAAGAGAGGTTAGCTTCATTGATTCGCAAGACGACTACAGGACGATGCTCTTTCTTTTTCGCCGAAAGATCATAAAATGCCAAAATGGTAGCAAAACCAAGATTCTGGCAATTAAGGGATAAACAAGTTACAGTTGGCGGCCCCAGCAGCACCAAGCTCCACTGCAATCGCTGAATAGGCACATAAGGCAAAAAATAAACGAATCATAATCCGCTACACCTCAAGCATCGAACACACGGCCTCGCCAACCTCTTCGAGTGTGATTGAAGACATGTCGCCATCGGCTCGGCGAATCACGCGCTGACGCGCTGCAACAGGCGGATACGGACCAAACCGCTCAGGTGCCGTCGGCCCGAACAGCGTCACTAAAGGTCGACCAAGGGCGGCAGCCAGGTGCATCGGTCCGCTGTCATTACTCACCACACAGTCCGCCGCGTTTAATAGCCCAGGCAACTGATCAATCCCCGTCTTTCCCGTCAAATTAATCAGACGCTCGTCCTCCAAAGGCTCCGACGCCTCAAATGGCACATGCCCACACCAGACGACTTGCCCGACATTGGACTGCTCGAGCAACCAGCGCGTCAGCGGCTCGTAGCCCATCCAATTCTTCTCCGCACGGCGACTCTCAGGGAACAGCACCACGCGCTTACCACCGCTAACTGGCTCCTGCAATGCGACCGATACCTTCGGAATATCAAATGTGAGCGAGCTCGGCAGTTCTTCCCTCAAGCCAAGCATAGGCAAAAATGCCGCAAGGATCTTCACCGCGTGCGGGGGCTGCCCCGCTGGCAGCGCAGGCGTCTTCTCATTATAACCGATCCACGCACACTCTCGTGCATCCGAACGGCCGAGCTTACGTTTCGCATGTGCTGCAAGCGTCAATATGCCCGTCCGCGCCAAGCCTTGCAAGTCGAGCACCGCATCGTAGCGCTGCGTGCGCACTTCACGCATCAAACGCATGAAACCACCGACGCCGGCAGAACGCTCAAAAATATATGTGTGATCAATGACAGAAGCCGCTTCGACCAACTCCGAGAATTCGCGCCGCACCACCCAATCAATCGAAACATTCGGCAACTGCGCCTTGATCGCCTCCGCAATCAACAGCCCGTGAATAATGTCCCCCATCGACGAAGGCTTAATAATTAAAATACGCTGTATTGAGTCGCCCATCTTACTGATTCACCTCCCGAACCTTAGTTTCAAATAATTCTAATAACTCAGGTTGATCTGACCAATTTTTCATGAAGCGTCGAAGATCTTTCTCACGCCCGCGCTCAAAGGCTGCGGGCTTCAATCCAAAGCGAAAGGCATCTAGGTCAAATAAATACAAACGCCCATCCGAGCCAACAATCAGATTCGTCGCCTTCAGATCTCCGTGTGCGGCACGCAAACGCCCCAGAGACTCCCATATCTGTGCAAACGCATCGGCTACCGCCTCGATACGCGCCAGAGCCGTGCCGCACGCCTCAATATAATCAGGCAAGAGCTGGCCATCGATTTCCTCCATCAATAAATAGCGTAACCCTGGTAAACGTTGACTCGTATCTTCATACACCGCAACCGCACGCGCGGTCGGGATAAATGCCATCTCCAGCACCCACGCAGATGACCAACTTGTCAACGCACGCGAATCCGCAAACATCTTTCGCACCCGATCGGTCAGCGGCTTCTTGTTATAGCGCTTCAAAATGTAAGACTGCCTGCCACGCGTAAACCGTTGCACCGTGCAGGTGTTGCCCGACTTCACCCGCTCCCCCTCATCCATGAAGGCTTCCGGATCAGCCAATAACGCATCGATAAGCTCCGAGTCGGCAGTTCGCAGACACATCGAGCGATAGGTATCTGTCTGAGTTGCGACAAACTCGGTGCAGCTGCGCCGCGTCTTCTTAAAATAGCGACGGGTGCGCTCAGCTTGCAGCGAGACGATTGCACCTTCCAAATCATACAAGAGCCGTCCTTTTAGCTCAACATCATCGATCAAATATACCGCATCGATCGCCCCACGAAAGGCCCGTTCCGCGGCAGGTGCCAAAGTCACACAAATCCCGGCCAAATCCAACAATCGTGCCTTCTCATGCAACGCATGCTTCGAAAATTCAATCGATCCGGCATCTAGTAAATACAGTCGCGCACCGTCCCATGCCCAGTTGTCCACATGCTGATCACCTTGGCGCACGCCCGCACGGTGTGCGGCATCCACTAATTCCGCCAACTGCTCTGCCAGTTCGGCATGCTCATCGCCATCGCCATCGCGGAACGCATCCTGCACCGATACCGCGCCATCAATCCGGCTCATCATCACCCAAACCGCGTCACCCTCCGCTTCCTCTGCGACACAGAGCGGCGTCGGTGCCGACAAATTCAACGCCTCCAGCTTCACCAATCCCTCCCACTCACGGCGCCAATCGCGGGCCTGCTTCGGATGGCTCAAGAAACGCTTCGCAACCACCGCTTGCCCCTCGCCGAGCAACTGCCCCGCATAGACCTCCCGCCGATCAGGCAAAATTCGTAACGCCTCAGACAAAGTCAGCTCCAATTCAGTCGCCTCAAAGCCATCACTTCGCTCCGTGACATGCAGCTTAAGCGGACCGTTTAACTCTTGGAGTAAACTCATTCAGCCGCTCCCCCCACGTAAGGTAATACGGAGGCGAGCACCCGCTCCGCTGAAACGCCCTCGATCGCAAAACCACCCGTTTCTGGGCAGCCCTCGGGCTGTAAAATATGCTTTGGGGCATCAAAGATCGGCCCCGTGCGCACCGGATTTGTCGGCCCAAAGACCACCACGACCGGCGTGCCCATCATATTCGCAAGGTGCATCCCACCCGTATCATTACAGATGACTGCATTACACTGCTTCAGCCCATCGCAAAACTCTGCTAAATTCGTCTTGCCCGCCAAATTCTGAATGCTGCCCGCAGGCAATCCCTCCGCCACCTGATCCGTAATCACACGATCCGCCGGGGTGCCAAACAGCAGCACCTCGACTTCTGGCTGCGCGACGAGCAACTGCTCGATCAACGCCCGCCAATGACTGATCGGCCAGCGCTTCTCCGGCGCATTCTCAGTGCCACAAATCATCGCGACCTGTGGACGCCCGGAGGGAGCCTCACGTGGTAGCGGCGCACAATCCAACGGCGCTCTCAAGCCATAGCGCTCCAGCATCATCTCCCAAACCGCAGTCTGGTGCGTCGTCGTTTCATCAATATCCGCAGGCAGGTAATACGGCTTCGTCAGTAACTGCCGCTTCTTACCCGGGCGAATCATACCCATACGCTGTGGGCAACGCGTTAAAAACGCCTCCAAGTCACTCCGCGTAGAATTCGTAAACAGTAGATATGTATCCGGATAGTCATGACGCAGCTGATAAAACGCTTTAAAGTAACCGCGGCCTTGCTTGGGCAGCGGGATAAAGCGATCCCCCACGTCGAGGCGATCAAACAAGGGCTGAAATGCCGCCTTACCGATCAAGGTAATCTCAAAGTCAGGCCGAGCCTTACGAATCGCTCGCAGCAGCGGCAACGCCATCACCACATCGCCCAGCCAGTTCGGCATCCGCACCCACAACCGTGTCTTACGCGGAGTATCGGCTTCGCCATTGATCGTATTGGTCTGCTCCAGCTCCATCCGCTTCTCAGGCAAATTAAAGCGTTTCTTCGAACCAGACTGGTGCCCCCATCGGCCATGCAACCACAACCAATCGGGAGCAGAATGATCATCCCGCTTCAAATAGGCCTCCAATAAATTGTGCGCCCGCACCGCTATTTCGGTCGAGGTCTCACACTTCGGCAACTGCTGCAGCGTCAACTTTGCTTGCCAAAACTCCGTGCGCTCCAGCAACAGCAGGTGCACGTCTGCATCAAAGCGCAGCGCCATCAAACCAGGCAAATCTGTCAGCGAAGCCAATCGCCCCATAAAGAGCGACGTCGCGCCGCGCCCCGCCGCATCCTGATCAAACAGTAGAGCCACGCCTTCGCCTCGGCGTAACGCCGCCATCGCATCATTATACCCCGAGCGCCGCGAGAGTTGACGATTCCCAAAGCGGGAGCGCGTCTCCTCTACCCATGCATTCATGGCAGGCTGATTCAAAGGGCGAAACACCACATTCACCTGTGGCAGCCCGGGGAAATAGTGCGGCAAGAGCGACGCCGCCTCCGACATCGTCATATGTGGCAACATCACCACGAACGGCTTCCCTTGCTTATCTCCAGAAATATAGCGCTCCACCGCAGCACGCACCTCGGCATCGACCTCGAGCACCGAATCGATCCGCGATGCCGAAAAATAGCGTGACGCGGGCATAAACAAAGCCATTTCCACCACGCGGGCACACGCCTCGTAATACACCCGCCGGCGCCACTGCTCAGTTTTCTCAGGGAATGCGTGATGCAAGTTCTTCCGTGTAATATGGCCACGTTCACCTGCACAGATGCCAACGATGCGCCCCAACAATACGCACAAGCACCGCATCAGCCATACAGGTGAAGCCGCACTCAACCGCCCGAGTAATTTAATAAAGAATAATGCCACAACAAAACATGGGATAAAGGGCTCTAGGAGAATCGTTCACTGCCAGTTGATGCAATCCATAAAAAGACTCTTATACTCACACGCATCAAGAATTGTGATGCGACATAAATCGCAGGTGGCCACCCGCCTGCAACCTAGGGGGCCATTAGCCATGTCGGTCGAGCACCTAAAGGAACTCGACTACACTTTTCACAAACCATGATGCGTGCCGGCACAAATGGGGCGATCCGTGACAAAAGCAGCACGCTCCCCCCCTTAAGCATCCACGACTGTCGATTTGAGGCTCCCTCGCTGCTCGACTTCTTTGACCCACTTGAGCTGCTTCGGGCTAAATGTGTCTGTTTGAAAGTAATCCAACAGAAACTGAAGCTTCTGTTCACGACTGAAAAAACGATCCGATTTCCTTAACAATCGAGATAAATCTTCAGTCACAAATATTTTTGAGCGATACGGCCGACGAGCACGCTCCAAGTCGATTAACCGTATCGGATAGCTACCCGCTTGCTCAGCACCAATAAAGATGTGCTGTGGCTCAAATGAGAAATGCGCCCACCCAGTCGCATGCATGACGCGGGCTGCTTCGCCCACGGAAGCCATCACTTGGCGAACCTTCTCATCCGGATTCGGATTGGTCAGCTGAACATCCGTCAGCCATTCCCTCAACCCCACAAAACCGTCCAAAGCTCGTGTAATCACAATCGAACCCACGTCTCTGCCTTTACGCCACTTGGCAAAAAGCAATAAGTCAGGCAACAAGCCTGTATCCTTAAGCCCCTCAAAGGCATCCATCTCGCGTTCATAGCTCAGCCGCTTGCGCATGCCGTTCTGAATCGTGCGATAACAATGATTTTCCTGAACCTTCAAAAACAACACGACTTGTTTATCCTCTGCGACTTCCGAGTTCAGACAGAGCCGAGTGACTGCACTCCACCCTCCCATCCGGTAGTTCGGCTCCTCAAACCACTCGAATTCACGCGTTGTGAGTGCTTCAATGTCCAATAGTCCCGCTGCAGACAAGTGCTGCTCCCATTCCGGAGCGATGATCGTTTTTTTCAATTTTAAACATAGGGGTGTGCTTACAAGCCGTTTTGTGCTGTCGCGAAGAAACGGCGGGCTAGCAAGAGGCATGCCATCAAGTCTAAAAATTTGAAAGCCTCAAAAGGACAAACAAAGACAGTTCTGCTGCGTAGCCTCCCCCGCCTTTAGTCTTGTTAAGTCGCAAGATCCTTTCAGATTCGTTCCTTTAAAATGCCTGTAAACATTGACGACATTTCAGCTCAAACCGACGCACTCCGGAAAGATTATAACTTTCTGGATGCGTTCGGAGTCGATGCATCCAAGGTGCGTGATCGCTCACAAGTCTTTCAGCGCTCGTTCACCGAAAATGGGGTCGAAGTCCACACCTTCGTCAAAGTCTATAGCTACCGGAAGTCCCCATTCCAGCGACTCTGGCGCCGAGGCATCGCCCGCATCGAAGCACGCAACCTGCTTTTTTTCAGCACAATTGGCATCACTTCCCCGCGTGTCGTCGCATGGGGACAGCGAAAGAATGCAATCGGTAAGATCGTCGACGAATTCATCATTACCGAGGCCATTCCAGAGACGCAGACCCTCGACGAATTCATGACCAGCACCTGCCCCGACCGCAGCCAGCCGGACTACTGCAGCCTGCGTGACAGCCTGATCGACCAACTCAGCCGAGCCACCGCAAGCATTCACGCACATCACTTCTACCATCAAGATCTAAAGTGGCGCAACGTCCTCGCCCGCGCCAAAGGTGACCAAGCCGAACTGTTTTGGATCGATTGCCCCAAGGGCGATTTCACCCAATCACCGCTCCACCAAGAACGCCGTGCGCTGAAAGACTGTGCCACCCTCGACAAGCTCGCGCGCCTACGTTGCACGCAAGAAGAGCGCCTACGCTTCGTGGCAGGCTACCTCGACCAACCCATCGATGCGCCCGAGGTGAATACCTTCGCCCAAGCCATCTCCGACTACCGCCGCAAGCGCTTCGACGCCGAGGACGAACGCCAAGCAATTCAACGCCAAGCCAGAGCCCATGCTGCCAACTCTAAGTAACCGCGAATTTGAGGCCCTGACCCAAGGCGCCCAGATACTCGAACAAGACAGCTTCGGCCTGAAAGTGCTACGCTTGCCCGATGCTCGTATCTTAAAACTGTTTCGTCGCAAACGCCTACTCTCCTCGCAACTCTGGGCACCCCACGCCCAGCGCTTTGATCACAACGCCAAGGCCTTACTCAAGCGCGGCATCCCGACTATTTCAGCCGAAAAAACCTTTGCACTCCCCGAGATGGAGCGCACCGCGGTGCTCTACCACGAGCTGCCCGGCACCACACTAAGACAATGGCTACGCGAGCACGAAGGCGAAGAGGCTAAAACGCTCATCGAGCAATTCGGCTGCTTCGTAGCAAAACTCCATGCTGAAGGTGTCCTCTTTCGTTCACTGCATTTCGGCAACGTGCTCGTCACCCCCGAGCAAGACCTCGCCTTGATCGATATTGTCGACATCAGCTTTCGCCGCCGCGGACTCACCTCGAAGCAACGGATCCGTAATTTCGCTCACATCGGGCGCTACGCCGAAGATCACGCCCTTTTTACTAAGACAGGCGAGCAGACTTTTATTGAAGCCTACCTGAATGCCGCCCAAGTTAACCCAGAAGAACGAGCAGCACTCCAAGCCGCCTTTCTCAAAAGCCTAGCGGAACAATAGAGTCGATATGTTTGAAACGAAAAAAACGTGGGTTTCCCCGAGATGGGAACGCGCCCTAAAAGACGCCGGCCTGCTCGACATCGAGTCGGTCACCACGCGCGAGTTCGACTGGTTCGAAGAGCCCAACCGTCGCCGTGGCGGCTGGAGCGGCGTCACCCGAATCGTGCTCAATCCTGAAGCTGCGCCGCAAGATCAAGAAGCCGTCTTCTTAAAAATCCAGCAAAACCACTTCTATCGCGCCGCCAACACCCTGTTTACCAAACAACTCACCTTTGAGCGCGAATTTGAGGTGCTCCAACAACTCGATAGCGTCACTAATTCGATCCCCGAAATGGTGCTGTTCGCCAAATGGCGCTCTGGCTCAGACGTCGGCGCAATCTTGATCACCAAAGCACTGGACGACTGGTTCCCGCTGCCAGACTGGCTCAATGGCTGGAGGGGCCATGTCGCCCCGGATGAAGCCACCTTTCAAAAAGCACTCGAAGCAATCGCCAAAGGCGCACGTGAAATCCACCAAGCTGGCTGGGTGCATCTCTGTTTCTCTGCCAAACACCTCTTTGTTCGTCCAAAAGACGACGGCAACTTCGAAACCTGCGTGATCGACATGGAAAAATGCCGCAAGCACCTGAGCGCCGCACATCGCACCCGTAAGGACTGCGCCCACTTCATGCGCCACACCCCCGGACTCACCGAAGCACACAAGCTCGCTTTTACTAAAGCCTATTTCCAAACAGACACTTTCACCGATGCCCAAAAGCGCATCATCAAAAAAATGCGCGGCGGCCCCGCGATTTGAGAACTTACGAGTTCATATAACTTCTGCCAAAGCCGAAACAGCTCGCCAAGGCAGCACATCCACAGCGTCCTCCTTCCAGTCAGAGTCTCCTCCATAGACCAACTGAGGTGCTCCCGACACATCGCCGGCCAACTTTCGCCACTTATTTAAATTGCCCAACCAGTCACTCGCAAAGGTGGCACCTGACTTGATTTCAATAGGACACAACCGTCCCGCTCGCTCAGCAAGCACATCGACTTCAAGCCCTAGGTTATTACGCCAGAAATACAGATTGCTGCGTTGGCCACGGTTGAATCGTCCTTTAGCCAATTCAACGATTACCCAGTTCTCAAACAATGCACCGCGCAAAGGATGTGTCGCCAATTGCGAAGCATTTTCAATCCCCAGCAGACGCACAGCCAAACCCACGTCCCAAAAATATAGCTTCGGTGTTTTAACCACCCGCTTGCGAAAGTTGCTATGATGCGGCTGCAAGCGGAAAGCCACATAGGATGCCTCCAGAACCGAAATCCAACTCTGGACAGTGCCATGATTGAGGCCACAGTCCGCACCGATACGGCTGGCGTTAAGTAACTGCCCAACATTGCCCGCACAGAGCGCAAGAAAGCGCTGATAATGACTCGTATTCTGAACTTGTAGAATCTGCCGCACATCTCGCTCCACATATGTATCGATGTAAGCGTTCAGCCAAAGGACAGGATCAATCTTCTGATCATAAATTGGCGGATACGCACCACGAAACATGACCTCGTCCAATGATTCCGCCAGCTCCCCGTGCGATGCCAGCTCCCCTGAACTAAAAGGCAATAGGCTCAACAGACCCACACGACCAGCCAAAGTCTGCGAGATCTGCTCCATCATACCAAATTGTTGCGATCCGGTTAGAATAAACTGCCCTGCCCGTGAACTCTCATCCAAGACACCCTGTAAATAAGAAAACAACGACGGAACTCGCTGCACCTCATCCAGGATACAACCATCAGGATAACGAGATAAAAAATGACGCGGGTCGCGCTCCGCTCGCGCTCGCTCATCAGGTGCCTCCAAAGAGACATACGGCTTCTGCGGAAACACTTTGCGACTGAGTGTCGTCTTACCCGACTGACGCGGTCCCGTCACGACAACCGTCTTAAACTGAGCAGCCATTTTCCTTAGCAATGGCTCTATATCCCGATCAATCATACTCCAATTATACAATATGAGATTTGTTTTGTCAATTTGTATAAATATATTCACAGGATCAAGGGATCCGATGCAGGTCTATAGGTAATGCTCATAAAACCGCCAGTTTACGGCGCAAATTGGAATCTCTAATTCCTTTCTACCGCCGAGCCTCAATCACTACTTCAGACTCGCTGCCTAATTTGAGAACTTGCGCTTCGCGAAGAAGCAACCTAACACAAGACCATGAATATTTTAGGACTCGGAGGTGCCGTAGGGCACGACCCCGCAACGGCACTCTTTATTGACGGCGAGCTCGTCGCTGCTGTCGAAGAGGAACGCCTCATCCGCGACAAGCATGCGAAAGGAAAAACCGGCGTCGAAGCAACCAAGTATTGCCTCAAACAAGCCGGTCTCAAACCGACCGATATCGACATCGTTGCCTATCCGTTCGCGGCCATGCCCTTCTTCTACCCTGGCCGTTGGGCATACGCGAAACGTTATGCGTATGCACCGGACCGTGCGCTCACTGCGATCTTTAACGGTAACCGCCGCTTCAACCGCAACAAGCAGAACGCCCTCGCGATGCTCGAAGAACTCGGCTTCGACATGACGAAGACCAAGTTCCAGCCAGTTGAGCACCACATGGCACACGCCAGCAGCGCCTACCACCTCAGTGGATTCGAAGGCAAGACAGCTATTCTCGGCATCGACGGTAAAGGCGAATACGCCACCACCTTCTTCGGTTACGCCGAAAACGGCAAGATTCATAAGATCAAAGAATTTTACGATCCCGACTCACTCGGCGGCGTTTACGGCGCACTCACTGAGTTCCTCGGCTTCGACATGCTCGACGGCGAGTTCAAGGTCATGGGCATGGCACCTTACGGCGATCCGAAGAAATACGACTTCTCCCGCTTGATCGAATACGGCAACGGCGAGTTCAAGGTCAACACCGACTACGTCAACGTCATCGGCAACCGCCGCTATAAAGAAAACGGCAAAGGTTACTACTTTAGCCCCAAACTCATCGAATGGCTCGGACCCAAGCGACAAGGCGACGAAATTGACGATCCGTATATCGACTACGCCGCATCCATTCAGCAACTCCTCGAAGACGTCGCCCTGCATCTGATCGAGTATCATTTAGGCGACATTCTCAAAACAAACGGCGGCAAGCTCGCCTTCGCAGGCGGCGTTGCGCTCAATGTTAAGTTGAACCAGCGCATCATGGCGCTCGACTACGTCAAAGAACTCTTCGTGCAACCCGCAGCCAGCGATGCCGGCACCGCCATCGGCGCTGCGTCCTACGCGGCAGTCGAAGCCGGAGAGACGATTCAGCCACAAAAGCACGCCTATCTCGGGCCCGCTTACACCACGGACGAATGCATCGAAGCCTGCAAGCAGCACCCCGCGAAACCAGAGTGGGAAATGCTCGACGATCCTTCTAAGACCGGCGCACAAATCATGGCCGCAGGCAACCCGCTCTCATGGATGCAAGGCCGCCTCGAATTTGGACCTCGCTCACTGGGCAACCGTAGTATTCTCGGTGATCCGAGCTACCCGGGCGTCGCTGACCGTATCAACGAACAGATCAAATACCGCGAACGCTGGCGCCCCTTCTGCCCCAGCATGCTCGACACCGTAGCCGAAGATCTGCTGCAGTCCGATCACCCCGCACCGTATATGACCTTCACCTTCGACATGGCCGAGCACTGGAAGCCTCGCGTGCCCGAAGTCGTGCACGAAGACGGCACCGCCCGCGCACAGATCGTGACCGAAGACACCAATCCCCGCTACTACGCCCTGCTTAAAGAGCTAGAGAGTCTACGCGGGCACGGCGTCTGCCTCAACACGTCACTGAACCGTCGCGGCGAACCCATGGTCTGCTCACCAACCGATGCGTTGAACATGCTCTACGGCTCCGACCTCCAGTTTTTGATTATGGAAAACATCCTAATCCGCAAAGCTGGCGCTCCTGAGTTTTAAACGACGAGCGACCTAGCATTAAGCTCTATGTAAACACGACATCATTTAAAATAAGAGGCTGGAGGTGATCATCATCTCCAGCCTTTTTCTTGGCGATCTCTCAGCATAGAAATTTCGAACCACGCCAAAGCGTCCTTCCCACGAACAGACCCGATGCAATTTAGACGTATATTCTGCGGGTGAGATATCCACCCAATAGCGGAATTCTCCGCAAGCTACGAATTCGGCCGATTTGACGCTGCAAGCCTGATGGCCAGACATGAGGATACTCTTTCTTCTCTGCTAAGAGTGAATCCGCAACTTTACGGGCTTTAAATGCGTCACTTTTCGACAACTGGTCCGGGTGCTTGGTATATAGATACAGCACCTCTGGCAGTAGCCCGATCTTCAGCCCGCGTGAGACTGCACGTGCCCAAAAGTCTTTGTCTCCTATAATTTCAAAGCGATCCTCAAACATTCCAGAATCCTGCTGTAACGCCCGACGCCACACAAAGAAAGGCCCGGGCCTCAGGCTTATATCCAACTGCTTTAGGCGGTTCTCCTCAAATGAATTGAGATCTCCATCTATCCCTTGTTTCGCGATTAGCACAGTAAACAGGTCGCTCTGAGCCTTGGGCATTTCAGTCAACACGCGCTCGAGCAACTTCGGGTGCATGGCATCGTCCATATTCGAAATACAGACAAATGGCGCCGTGGCAGCCTCCCACCCCACATTCCATGCAGCATATAAGCCTAAGCGCTCCTCAAAAGTAATCAGCCGGCAATTCACATGCGAATCACAGAAAGGCTCCAACACCTCGCGTTCCTTCCCTGGCGATGCCGGCTCGACGAAAATAAACTCGGCTCGTGAAAAAGCGGTTTGAGACTCAATTTCCCGCAATTTCTTATCTACCAACGCACGATCATTGTAGGTGCTGATCAGCACAGAAATTTCATAGTGGGGGCAAGACATTACCCCAATCAGTAGCCTCAGCCCTATTGACCGACAAGTTTCTTTTCTCATTGCTCACAATAAAACGTCACACTCTGATCAACGAGTAACTGACCTACTTCACCCTACGGCGAACAAACAAACCATCTAACTTCACCATGCTTAAAAAGCGCACAAGACGAATCAATCGCTGGCGATTCAAGCGCTCCATCAAACGATTGCGGAATACGAAGTTTTGCTTAATCTCGAATAACTGCCTCGGCCGACGCCTTTATTAGATTCTAGGAAGAGACTATAATACCCCCTTTGTCGGGTTGTTCATGATGCCAGAGTGCTTTACAGAGTTGGTCACGAACTTCGAGGAATATATGGAACAAGAGATTCGCTTCGTAAACGAATCAAAATATCCCATTCACGACCAGCAACGCAAAGCCAACAAACTCTATCCGATCGGCATGCTCGGAAACTGTGAAATCCATTTCCTGCACTACGAAAACGAACAAGACGCTCTAGAGAAGTGGAACCGACGTAAACAACGAATCGACACCAAGCACCTCTACTATGTGATGGTCGCGAATGGGGCTTACGATGAAGCAATGCTCACACAATTCGCGGGCACTAACGCCAGCAATAAAGTATGCTTCCACCGCGAACAAGGAGCCAAGCTGCCAACTGGCGTCTACATCCCCTCAGAAGATCCAGAAATGGGAAACCTCTACTCGCAGTATCAGCGCTTCGTCGGATGGTTCGACTTCAGCGACTGGATATTGAATCGCAAGTAGCACATCGCCCCAAACCTCTAATGGCTGCAACGACGCGTCGTATCGAAGCTAAATGCTTCGGCTGTGCCAGTAAATTTGCCGCGTGAATCAAGGAAATCGATTACGCCATTGGCATCCATGCCACTTTCGGAACATGAGCGGAAGCGCGTCGCTTCACCAAATTTGCTGTTAATTGCCGCACGGAGTGTTTCGCGAGAGTAGACGCCGTTATCAGCCTCCATCATTTCGAGGACTTCGTGCACGTGTGCTTCTTGATGTTGTATTTCCATATTAATATTCCTGTTTGATCCGAGTTAGGCCTAGGTCGTTTACCGTTCGCCCTTTGCAGAAAAGTGCCCCACCATTCGTCGCCGTAACGGTAGCGCATCTTAGGACTCAGTCAATCAATAATTAAATACCTTTTATTCTACATTATGTATAAGTTGACTGCTAAGTTGTAGAATACCGCCTCAATTCAGCCGAATGGAAAGTGTCCGCCGGCATTTGGGGCGCCGGGTGACTCATCTATACGCTTGCGCTTCGTGTCGCCATTCCCATTTTCTCTGGCGAAGTCTCATTAGGAGACACGCACAAAGATGATTAAATACGGGAAAACGGCTCAAAACGCGATCTCCGCCATGAGCTTCCTCGCGGAAGCTTACGATGGCGGCACCACACGTGTGAGCTCACTCGACATCGCCAAGTCCCGCGAGCTCCCCAAGCCACTCGTTGCGAAGCTCCTAGTCGTCCTCTCACAAGCGGGCTTCGTATCCGGAGCCCCAGGCCCGAAAGGTGGCTACAGCCTAGCCAAAGATCCGAGCGAAATCACGCTACACCAGATCGTCGATCAATTCGAAAAGACGGGCGACACCATCATGTGCCCCTTCGGCCCAAACTGGTGCGGCAATAAAGAGCCCTGCCCCCTGCATCACGAAATCGTCGACATGCAAGAGCGCCTCAGCACGTTTCTGTGCAGCACCACCTTGAAGGTCTTCCAACAAAATGAGGTCACGACTGACGGCAGCCTCGAAAGCAGCGCACTGTAAGGGCACTGTTGGAATACTACCGACTTTCCGCAGCATCAAGCGCCTGACGGGTCTGTTGATACAGAATGGTCCCATCGTGCACCCCTTCTTGATAGATGAACTTACCAGCCTCCACATCAAAGATCATATCCCTGCCAAGCACTCGCCCCCACCAAACACGAATGAACAATAGCTTTTCATTGATCCAGTGTGCCTGAGTCGGAAAATTCATATAACTACCCCGTAGTAAAATCGTGTAATGATGGGCTCCTGAAATAACTAGCCGCTGCTCCTCACTCTCGGGATCCACCGGCTGGATCTTAAGCCAATAAGCCTCGTTCGGAGAATACATCGCACCTTCAGCTGCCGACGTTGCTGCCGTCCTCTTCACTTCCACACGGTCATCGCATGGCTGCTCCAGCACGGTATGAATGTTACGGGGCTTTGTCCATTGCGAAGCATCTGGCGCCGCAGAGGCAACAGAACTCAACAATAGTAGCAATGTGAGTAGACGTCTCATAGTCGCTGAAAATTCATCTTGATGATTCGCTTGCCAGTTCGGCCATATGCGCATCTATCCCTTGTTGACGCTTGCTTGCTACCGTGCTGCTCATCAGCAAACAGACCTCATCCGAAAATGCCTTCAATGCGGATCGATCACCATCACTCAATTGCACATAGGCTGAATCAAAATGCAAAGCGAAGGTCTTAAAGTTTTCATGCGCTCGCCCCCAACCGGTAAAATACACATATTTATAAGCATAGATGGCCCACAACTTAGCGCGAATCAGCGGCTCGGAAGTCTCCCATGTCGTCAGCAATAAATCGGCATAGCGCGCACCCTCAGTGCCTAGGTGACTCGCTTTGTAATCACGTAGCGCGGGTGCGAGTTCGTTAAAGTGATGGCGCTGGATAAGTGCACAGATCTCATTAACAGGAAGTTGCGAGGACCGTAACTCTCGCTCCAATTGAGCGACATACACAGCTCGCAAACGACCACCTTGCGCGTATGCAGCTTCAGCTAAATCATCGAACAACGTCGATATTTGTCGGCTATCCTCCCCCAAACGAAACCTCGCCATGAATTCGTCGAAGTATTTATCCGAATTTCGCCTTAGCAGCAGTTGTGCATAAACGCTTGAAGTATAGTCGAGCGGTTCATTGGCGATTCCTCGATAAAGAGCCTCAAGGATCGCATCAATTCGAAGATCTGCATAGCGCTGAGGATCTTCATACGGAATGAGGCAACGCAGTGCTTCGATCCTCATCTGTCGCTCTACCTGCGGATTCGAAACATAGTCTAACAACCAATTCACTGCAAATACTTCTCCTTCGAAGGAACCCTCTCGTTGCAACACTTGAACCGCGCGAACCAACAAATCGCTACGTTCATCAGCAATCACTTCGTGCGCTAAATTTGCTGCATACGCTTTATCGACATAATTGATCGCAGAGAAGAGCGACCGCGCATCGCGACCAGTCACATCCTCCAAGCGCTTTGCAAGCATCTCACAATAGGCCTCTGGATACTTCGCTTCGACCTGACAAAAGGCCCAACGTGAAAGCGTGTCATCTTCAAGCGCAAGATTCGATAGCACACTCAAGTCTTGGTTCGCATCTATCTGCTGGATTGCAATCCGCGCATCCTCAAGCAAACCAGCCGCGACAATACGCTCTAAATACGGACGTGCCTCAATGATCGCATGGTCTCCAGCAGCCAGGATCGCAATACCCACCACTGATTCAGAAATGTAACGATCCGAAGTATCATATCTTTCCAACGCCCATGGCACAAAGGAGGCAATCGTCTGATGACCGACCGGACGTTCTAAAATCGAACGTAGAATCATTAACGAAAAGTTCAGCGTTACCTCTGAATTAAAAAACCTCCCGATACGCTTATGCATCAAACCACTCCCAGACCATGTCCGTCCTGTTACAATTTTCGCATCTGCCTCATTCGAAAGAAAATACTTCATCTCTCCACGCGAATCAGCGGTCGACATCATGGTGCTATAGCTCGAACGGCGAGGCCCCGATTCAGTCGACCGAGGCTGTTTTCGATCAAAACGCATCTCAGCTAGATAGCGAATCACTCGATACACATGCTCGGCTTCCACTGGTTCAAGTGCGATACGCCGAAAGGTATACTGCGTCTCGGAAAGCGTCAGGTTATAATAGCCTGGCCGCCCTGCCGAAGTGCGTGCAGCAGCATAAATCAGCTCGCACCCTTCAGCAGTCAGACTCAGCTGATAATGTGAAGAGCCACGCGAGTAACAGCCATCATTGTTCAAATTGATGACGACTTGCCGTGGCATGCTCATATCCTCAAGCACTTCCGCTTGAAGTCCCAATGTAAAATCACCACGATGCTGAGTGGATCGATGCTGATTGACTAACTTCGTTGCCGCAGCATTCGCGTCCAACTCCCAAAATCCATCAGGCAACTGACTGCCTGGTTTATTCGCCGCACCCACCGCACGACTCCGCTCCTGTGGCGTCTGCATGAACTCAATCAAGTCCGCAGTAGACATCTGCGATAATACCCCCTCATCCGTCGCGGAAAGAAGCAAAACAGAGGAGACCAAGCCTAATATGAAATGAAGTGCTCGCATGAAGAGAAGCTAAGCAAGGTGATAATATCGCTAATTCGTAAACCCAACCTTGGGGGCCTCAGGTTTCGGAGTTGCCACAACATTGCTAGATTCGATTTCTGCTTCAGAGACATCATCCCATCTCACCTTCAGTGGCTGACGCCCTTTCAATGGGACCTCGACCCAACTCGCACTCATCGCGGGTAACTTAAGTTTTTTGCGGTCTGCTGTCATCAATGGATGAGAATTCACCCTCGTCGATCTCGAAAAAACCTTCGAAAGCGTTCGAGATCACAGTAATGACTAACTGCCCCTCTCGCTTTACGTAAGTCAGTTTGTAGCCCGCATACATTTTCGTGCTTTGATCTGCGCTCGGCGCTCCAATATAAAACTCATGGGTATCCGCAAAGCTTCCTTGATTCGCTGCGAGCTCAAGGAGTTGACTGGAACCGTATTGAACATCCTCCACCTGTATGCATTCAGTGCCAAACAACTGACTAGCCGCACATAGTAGAGAAATGACACTGGAAGTGACTTGATTCATAATTCCTAGGGTATATTCATATGATCCGCTCAGACCAGCAAAGCAGCCAAAACTAACGCCACAGAATCAGGACAGTCAACGCCTATACCAAGCCGCTCTATAGGCATCACTCGATGCGCCTAAGAGACAAGAAAGGCACCAGCGCCAAAAAAAGCGGCAAGATGCCGCTTCTACTTTCAGGCCTCAGCCTCAAGTCTCAGGTCTCAGGTCTCAGGTCTCAGGTCTCAGGTCTCAGGTCTCAAGTCTCAGCCCTCCTCCCCCTCACGCTTCTTGCTTGAGCTTTATGAAATGCTCCCAATCGGCGTCGTAAGTCTGATCGATCAACGAACTGATAAACGGCCGAAAGCGTGGACGTTCCGGCTTTTTCATCAAATGCATACTCGCTTGATGCGGCAAGCGATTTGCTTTGCGCGTGTTACACGGAATACACGAAGTCACGATATTTTCCCATGATGTGCGCCCGCCTTTCGCGCGTGGAATCACGTGATCCATATTCAGCTGATGATCTGGAAAATGATTCCCGCAATACTGGCAACGATAGTGATCGCGCTCAAATAGGTTGTCCCGCGAAAAGCGAACTTCTTGCACTGGCAACTTATCGTAGCCGCGCAACAACAGCACCTTTGGCACGCGCACCCGAAGGCGCACGGTTTGCACATAGCCTTCAGCCTCGGTCGGCTCCGCCGCCGCAGAATGTTCCAACCATGCCGCGGAATCCATCACCTGAAAGCTGCCATCGCCCGTGTAGATGACTTGCGCATGGTCTTGCAATAAAAGGCCAAACGCGCGCTGAACCCCAACTATATTGACTGCTTGCCAGAGTCGGTTCAGAACGAGGACTTTATATGTAAGACCAGTGCCCATCTGGGTCTTAAGGTCATAGTAAATATCCCGTTGCTGTCAAACAAGTTAAGGTGACGATCTGGTAAAGATATCTCAAACTCAGATGCTCTACCTTATGCGGAAAAACACGAAATCCATGTCCAATTATATTCTGACAAAAGTATTTATCCTAGGAGTGCTTGCAATAATTGCTGTGCCCGATTCTGGAATAGCCGAGAGCCAGCCTGCAGAGCCATCAACTGAATTTCTATCCGATGGAGTCTACGCCAACCAGTCAATCCGCCAGATTGCCTTTGGGTCCTGCAATAAGCCTAAGAAGGATCAAGGCTTTTGGGATGTAATTCGAGCTCAGGAACCTGACATGATGCTGCTCCTCGGAGACAATCACTACGGGAACACCTCGGATCCTGTGCGTTTAAAAAGGGCTTATGATAGATTGGCTGCCATTCCACAGTATCACATTTTTCGCCAGAATATCCCGACGTTCCCGACCTGGGACAACCATGACTATGGTGATCCCTATCCTGGTCGGAACCATCCTCATGCAGAGCAGTCTGAGCAACTGTTCCTTGATCATTTTTTAATTCAAAAAGCAGATATCCGTCGCTCGCGAACTGGAATTTATGGAGCCTGGATTTTTGGCGAGCAGCCGCAGCGCGTTCAAGTCATCATGTTGGACTTGCAACGGTTTCGCGATCCCTTTCAGGAAGGAACAAGAGAGGAACAGTTTGCACCTCAACCAGGGAAAACACTGATGGGCGTCGCGCAATGGGAATGGTTTGAAGAACAACTTCAAAAAGAAGCGGATGTCCGCATTGTAGCATCGGGAATCCAAGTGCTTTCCAATGAGCACTCGTGGAGGCGATGGGGAATGTTCCCTGATGAGCGAGATAGACTGCTTCAAGTCATTAGTGAAACAACAGGAACCATTGTATTGTTATCAGGAGACAGGCATCGCGGCGAGTTCTCGGTGATGAACCCTGACGGCGAGCGCCCGTTGTTCGACCTTACAGCAAGCAGTTTCAACGCCTGCTACCCCGGCAACGAAAAAAATAACCTGCGGGTCGGAGAACTAGTCGATCAGTCACATTTTGGCTGGTTGGAAATCAATTGGGAAGAGCGTTTGATCAAGATGCAATTACTCTCCGCCCAAAGCGGCGAACCCCTGCTCACAAATACTGTAAAGATTCAGCCTTGAGCACACCGTCAACCTGCTACTTACGCTCAATTGAGCGCTCTGTGATACCACTCAAACTGGAAAGCTCGGTAATCGTGACTTCGGAATTCTCCTACGTAAACTCTCCGAAGCTTCGGGTAAGCAACGAATACAGGGATCAACAAAAAGCTCTTTCGATTCATTTCGAAAGATACGCAGCACGAAATACCACAAGACTGAACTCGTAGGGTCTTTGCGAAAACCACAAGTATACCGACGCCCTCAAACGTATCGCGGTTCGCGCAAGCACGACCCCTGCTATTTATCTACCCGCGCTTGTCGTTCGGATAACTGCCAAGCCATTTCACCAGCGAGCAGTGCTCTTCGAGTTCGGCGATCGCCTCCTGCACGTGCGGCTCGTCGTAGTGGCCGATGAAGTCGATGAAGAATAAATACGCCCATGCCTGCTTACGCGTCGGACGCGATTCGATCTTGCTAAGGTTGATCCCTCGTGAACCAAACGGACGCAGTGCCTTTTCCAAAGCGCCGGGCTCATCTTTAAGTGAAACCACCAAGCTGGTTTTGTCGCGTCCATCGCCGAGTGGCTTGGCGCGGGTCTTGCCAAGCACCAAGAAACGAGTCACGTTATCGTCGCGATCCTGAATGCTGCGCGCTTGAATTGGCACTTCATAGCGCTGCGCGGACAGTTCACTGGCGACGGCAGCGATATTTGCGTTGTCCTTCGCGGTGCAGACCGCCTCTCCGGTGCTGACCACATCGACAAAGATCGCATGTGGCAGATTCGCATGTAGCCACTCACGGCATTGCCCGAGCGCTTGATCCTTCGAACGCACTTCCGTGATTTGATCGAGCGGTGATTGTGAAATCAAGCAATGCTCAACGGGCAGATAGACCTGCGAACAAATATGCAGATCGGATTCGACAAGCCTATCCATCGAGTGAAACACCGCGCCATCGGTGGAATTCTCAATCGGCACCACGCCGTAGTCGGCGCTACCGCTTTCGACTTCAGCAAAGACATCAGGGATCGTTTTAATCGCACGGTATTCCAGGCTCACTCCAAAATTACAGATCGCAGCTTGATGCGTAAAGGTCGCTTCCGGCCCGAGATACCCAATCACCAATTTCTTCTCTAGCGCGATGGAGCCTGAAATGACTTCGCGGTAAACGGACTGGAGCGTGCTGTTATTGATCGGACCAGGGTTGAGCGCTGCGACTTTTGCCATGACCTGCGCTTCGCGTGTCGGATCGTAGTAATCGGCTCCGTTGGCATGCTTGATTTTGCCGATTTCGCCGGCGTGCTGCACACGTTGGTTGAGCAGCGTCACAATCTTTAAGTCGAGTGCATCGACGACCTCGCACTCCAGTTTACGAGCATCCGGAGCAAGCCCTGCGAGCATCATCGCGCGATAAATAGCCTGCAAAGTCGCATCCGACAGTGGCCCAGGGTTCAACCTCGCAACCTTATCGAGCACCTGCGCTTCGCTTAGGCCTCCATCTTGGCACGTGCGTTCATTAAGTAGCTGCACGACTTCTTTATCGATCGCGTCGATCGCATTGCGATTACGCAGTAATTTGGCGTTAATATCTTCAGACATTCGGGGATTCCTCTTCTAGGTCGGATTTTTGAGCAGCATCGCTCTCGGCGTTCTCTTTTTGCCAGTCCACTTCTACAAATTTTTCGTCGAGCGGCAGCTCGTCGGGGTTTCGCTCCTTGGCCAGCCCCATATCTTCATCAGTAATAGCTTCTTCCGGCTCCTCGCTGCGGCGCATCCAATCATCGATCTGATGATTGCTCAGCACATCCGAGGCAGGTAACTCGTCGAGTTCCTTGATACCAGTAAATTCTAAAAACTTTTCAGTGGTGCCATATTGAATGGGGCGCCCTGGCAATTCGGCGCGGCCTGTCACCAGCACCAACTCCAGCTCGACCAAGCGATTCAGCGGTCCATCAACCGACACGCCACGTATCGCCTCCATTTCCGCACGTGTCACCGGTTGGCGATATGCAACAATCGCCATCGTCTCCATTGCAGCAGGGCTGAGCTTCATCGGGCGCGGCTCGCCACGTAATAAACGCACAAACTCGGCAAACTGCGGCGCGGTCACAATCTGGTAGCCGTTCGGCCCTTCGATCAGGCGATATGCCTTATCCTCGACTTCGGCGGCGTCCATCAACTCCTTGATCGCCTGTTGAATTTGCCCTGGTGTGACACGCGCTGGAATCGGCTCGATCGCGCCTTCCTCCCCTTCAGCAGCCTTGTCATGTTCGGCGGCTTCGACCAATTCAGAGTGATACCGCACAAAGATTTTACCCAAACTTTTCAAGTCAATCGGCTCTGCAGTCGAGAGCAGGAGGGCTTCAAGCGTCTTATTGAGATCAAATTCCATGGTTAATAGTTAGCAGTAAAATGGTGAATTAAAGCCCTTATGCGTAAAAAGGGTATTGTCGAACTTCCCGCTATTCATTGATATCTCCGCTTTTCTGCAACGAGAATCCTATTTTCTGACTATTTAATCCGTCTCAAATTTTATCATGGCTAGCAAAAACACACGTCCACACTCCTCTATCGTCGTTGATGGCGACGACCGCGCACCAGCCCGCTCGATGCTACGCGCAGTCGGTTTCGAAGATGAAGATTTCAAAAAGCCACAGATCGGCGTCGCCAGCTCTCCTAGCGACCTGACTCCCTGCAACATGCACCTCGGCGATCTTGCAGCGCATGCCACTAACGGCATCAACGCCGCGAACGGTAAAGCCGTCAACTTCAGCACCATCACCGTATCCGACGGCATCAGCATGGGCACCTCAGGGATGCGCTACAGCCTGGTCTCACGCGACGTCATCGCTGACTCGATCGAAACAGTCGTCGCAGCAGAAGGCTTCGACGGCCTCGTCGCGATCGGCGGTTGCGACAAAAACATGCCTGGCTGCATGATCGCCCTCGCCCGCCTCAACCGCCCAGCGGTGTTTGTATATGGTGGCACCATCCTTCCCGGCTTCCTGCCAAAGGATAAAGACGAAGAGTGCAACGCGATGGATATCGTCTCCGTCTTCGAAGCAGTCGGCAAGCACGCAAAGGGCGAATTGACCGACGACGAACTCAAAGAAGTCGAGAAATACGCAATCCCAGGCGCTGGCTCTTGCGGCGGCATGTATACTGCCAACACCATGGCCAGCGCGATCGAAGCGCTCGGTATGAGTCTTCCAGGCAGCTCCGCTCAAGTCGCCATCGGCGAAGCGAAGCGTAAGGACTGCGAAAATGCCGGCGCGGCAGTGCTTAAGCTACTCGAACTCGACATCAAGCCGCGCGACATCATGACGCGTAAGGCCTTTGAAAATGCAATCACCACATGCCTTGCACTCGGTGGCTCCACCAATTTGATCCTGCACCTGCTTGCGATTGCGCACTCTGCAGACGTCAACCTGACCATCGACGACTTCAAGGAAATCGGCGAGCGCATCCCGCTCCTCGCAGACGTGAAGCCATTCGGCAAATACAACATGAGCCACCTCATCCGCGTCGGCGGCATCCGCCCAATGATGAAGATCTTGCTAGACCGCGGCCTCCTCCACGGCGACTGCATGACAGTCACTGGCGAGACGCTCGCCGAATCGCTCAAAGACGAGAAGCCTTACCCAAGCTATCCCGACGAGCAGGACATCATCCGTCCATGGGATCAGCCAATCAAAGAAACGACACACCTACGCATCCTACGCGGCAACCTCGCACCCGAAGGCGCGGTTGGTAAGATCACAGGTAACGAAGGTCTCCACTTTAAGGGCACAGCCAAAGTTTACGAATGCGAAGAAGAAGCCCTCGTGGGCATTCTTCGCGGCGACGTCGTCGCAGGCGATGTGGTTGTCATTCGCAACGAAGGCCCCGTCGGTGGCCCTGGCATGCGTGAAATGCTTTCACCCACCAGCGCGGTGGCAGGTCGCGGCCTGATTCAGGAAGTCGCCCTCATCACAGACGGACGCTTCTCTGGTGGTAGTCACGGCTTCGACGTCGGGCACATCACACCGGAAGCAGCGAAGGGCGGCCCGATCGGCATCGTCAAGAGCGGCGACCAAATCGAGATCGACGCGGTCAAAAACACCATCGACCTACTGATCGACGACGCTGAATACGACGCCCGCATGGCAGCCTTCAAACCAACCGGCGCAGGCTCGAAGCGCGGCGTGCTCGGCAAATACGCCGCCACCGTCGCCACCGCCTCCGAAGGTGCCGTCACTGATAAAAATCTGTAGCGCGGGAAGACCCGCTCCAACATCCAACTTCCAACAACCAACTTCCAACAACCAACTTCACACCGTCATGTCCTGGAACCGCTTCAAACAATACTATCTCAATCTTAACGAGCTCGATTTCGCGATCGACATCAGCCGCATCGACTTCGGCGACAACTTCCTTGCTGAGATGGAGCCACGCATGCAAGCCGCCTACACAGCGATGCAAGAGCTCGAAGCCGGCGCGATCTCGAATCCAGACGAAGGCCGCATGGTCGGTCACTACTGGTTGCGCAATGCAGCCCTCGCACCTCAGCCAGAACTGACTGCCGAGATCGATGCCTGTGTTACGAAGATCAAGAAGATCGCAGCCGATGTGCACAGCGGTGCAATCAAAGGCGCGAACGGCGCGTTCAAAAACCTGCTCGTCATCGGCATCGGCGGTTCTGCCCTCGGCCCGCAATTCGTCGCAGACGCACTCGGCGGCCCGAAGACAGACAAGATCAAGCTCTTCTTCTTCGACAACACCGACCCGAACGGCCTCGATCGCACGCTCGACGCACTCGACGGTCAACTCGGCGAAACACTTTCCGTGGTTATCTCCAAATCAGGTGGCACACCCGAAACACGTAACGGCATGCTCGAAGCAGTCGCAGCCTACACCGCTGCGGGCCTCGACTTCGGTGCGCACGCCATCGCTATTACTGGCGAAGGCAGCAAGCTACACGAAGTTTCGAAAGCCAACAACTGGCTCGACTTCCTCCCGATGTGGGACTGGGTCGGTGGCCGCACTTCCGAGCTCGCAGCCGTGGGACTCTTCCCTGCTGCGATCCAAGGCCTCGACATCGACCGTATGCTTGCCGGCGCAAAAGCAATGGACGACGCGACTCGTTCGACCGAAACCGCACAGAACCCTGCAGCGCTTCTCGCGCTCATGTGGTATTTTGCAACCGACGGTAAAGGCGCAAAAGACATGGTCGTCCTTCCTTACAAGGATCGCCTCATGCTGTTCTCCAAATACCTGCAACAGCTGGTCATGGAATCGCTCGGTAAAGAAAAAGACCTCGATGGCAACGTCGTGCACCAAGGTATCGCCGTTTACGGCAACAAGGGCTCGACTGACCAACACGCTTACGTGCAGCAGCTCCGCGAAGGTGTGCATAACTTCTTCGCCACCTTCATCGAAGTGCTCAAGGATCGCGAAGGCGACTCCATCGAGGTCGAAGAAGGCTTCACTAGTGGTGATTTCCTCCAAGGCTTCTTCCTCGGCACACGCGATGCGCTGTATGACAACGGCCGCCAGTCGATCACCATCACGATCACGGACGTCACACCCGAAGCAGTCGGTCAACTAATCGCCCTCTTCGAGCGCGCCGTCGGCCTCTACGCTAACCTAGTGAATATCAACGCTTACCACCAGCCAGGCGTAGAAGCAGGTAAAGCAGCCGCTGCGACCGTTCTTGAAATTGAACAAAAGATCGTCGCCGAGATCAAATCAAGCGAAGGCAGCGCACAAACAGCAGATGCAATTGCAGTGAAGTTGGGTCTTGAATCACAAAGTGAATTGATCTTTAAATTGCTGCTTCGATTGGCAGCTAACAACCGTGGAGTTAGCGCTAATGCCAAAAACCCCATTCACGAAACAGAGTTTTTCTCAGCATAGCCCTTCCATTGAGGGCCCCCAAACACCATAAATGAAAAGTCTATCAATTATTCTTCGAATTGTAGCGATCGTCGCCGCAGCCGCAGCAGTCGCCTTGTTCTTCATGTCCAAAGGCAAACTTGCGGAAAAACAAACTGCGCTAGTGAACGCTCAAGCAGCCACTCAAGCCGTGCAAATGGAGCTTGAAACGGCCAACAACCAGATCACATCGACCCAAGCACAACTCTCTACAGAGCGTAAGTCCTTGGCCGACACAAAAGGCAAGCTAGAGTCGATTCGCTCAGAGATGTATACTGCCAAGCAGGAAGTAACGCGCACGCAGAAGCAGCTCAACGAAACAAAAAGCACCATCACTGAGTTGGAAGAAGAAGCCACTCGCCTACGCGCAAATCTGGTTAAGACCGAAGAAAGCTTAGCCCAAGCTAGCAATGAAGCTGAACTCGCTCAGCTCAATGAGCGCATCGAGGAGCTTGCAAAGGCAAACGACACACTCAAGCAAGACCTAATGGCAGCTGAGTCACTGGCACGCAGCAGTAGCAGCCGCACAGAAGGCAGCGCAACTGCAGCCAACCAAAAGGCTGGTTTCAAACCCAACATGATGCCAGCCGCACAACCAGCATCGATCGGCACAGCAACCACCGTGGCTTCGATCAGCACTGAAAATGGCATCATCGTCCTCAACTCCACTCCAGAGCTTGGCCTAGCCATGGGAGCAACAATCACACTCATCCAAGACTTAACTGCATTGGGTAAAGTTCAAATCACCAAGGTCACTGAGACTCTTGCGATCGCAAACATTCTACCAGGCACCAAGCTAGACCTCGATGCCGGTGACACTGTAAAGATCCTGCACTAATTGCTTAGCGCTCACACAACACTTATGATCCCTCGTCTTCTACTCGTTTTAGCTCTCTCGCTATGTGCACTGGCAACTAGCGGTTGCTTCGACACCAATCCCGATGATCAGGATTTACCTTGGTCTCGCCCAGCAGACTGGGAAGGCGGCGCCCCCGGATTCGGCGGCTAAGTCGAGCCATTCATTTTACTATCAGCGCCTGTATGAGCTTCATACAGGCGCTTTTTTTGTGACATCTGCTCCAACTCACTTAAAGTCCTCCACTATGTCAGACACGCCAACCTCCGGAATCCTCACGCTCGTCGCTGCGCCCATCGGTAATCTCTCTGATGTCACAGCCCGCGCCATCGAAGTGCTCAGCGCAGGCACCGCTATCGCCTGCGAAGATACCCGCGTGACTGGAAAACTGTTGAGCAAACTCGGGATTGAGGAACACGGCAAACTCATCAATTATCGCGAACAAAACGAAAGCTTCATGGCAGTCGAAATCGCTGACCGCATGGAAGCAGGCGAAGACATCGCCCTCATCGCCGACGCCGGCACCCCCGCCATCAGCGACCCAGGCTTCCGACTCGTGCGCGAATGCCGCAAACGCGGACTCAAAGTCACCACCGCCCCAGGCGTCAGCGCAGTCATTACCGCCCTCTCCCTTTCAGGGCTACCGAGCGATTCTTTTTACTATGTCGGTTTCCTCGCGCCCAAAAGCGCAGCACGCAAACGTTTCTTCGAGGCTCAACAAGACTTCGAAAGCACCCTCATCATTTACGAATCCTGCCATAGGATTGGCAAATTCCTCAATGACCTAGTCGCCACGCTCGGGCCCGATCGCTGCATCAGTGTTTGCCGCGAACTCACCAAACTACACGAAACCGTGCACACCGGCCCCGCAGGCGAAGTATGCGACCGCGTAGCTAAAGGTAGCCAAAAGGGTGAGTTCGTCGTGCTCATCGCCAAAGCTGGCTTCGAGCTGTAAACCATTTGCTCATATCCAAAACCAAGAAGACCAATAGCATCGCAATATAAGCCTACCTAATACATAGGATAGTTCAGTCGAATGAAGCACCTTCAGGCATGCATGTCGATTGACCCACAACACAGCACTTAACAAAATTGTTTTATGATTAATACATTATACATTGGTTGGACCACTTGCCGTAATCAAGATGTCGCAGAACGCCTCGCCCATGACCTCATCGAGCGTAAATTAGCAGCCTGCGTCCAGATCGAATCCATTCAATCATACTATCCCGACGGCAATGCTGTCGTGCACCACGGGGGACTGCGCCTCACTGTAAAATTCCTCGGCGACCACCTCGCGAAGATTGATGCATATATGGCAGCCAACCACCCTGATGAGCAAGGAGAGTGGATCACTGCCAAGACTGAGAGTGTAAACGCAAAATACCTCCAGTGGGTGCAAAGTTTAGGATAAGCACCCTGAGTGCTCAAACCACGCATTGCCCTACACTTTTAAAGCAATGAAACAGCTCGGTTTACTCGCAGGACTCTCCGTCGCCACGTTCATGTGTGGGTGCTCAGATCACAACACAGCGAATGACCAAGCCTACATCGACCGCAGTGAAGCGATTGTTAGTGAGCTAAAAACAAGCCTGGGCACACAGCTCAAACAGGCCATGCAAGCTGGCGGCCCGGTTAACGCGCTCCAAGTCTGTCAACAGATCGCCCAACCGATCACACAACAGGTCACGGGTGATCACGAAGGTGCCCAAGTCAGCCGCACCGCGCTGCGCGTTCGCAACTCAGCGAATCAGGCAGATACCGAATCAACCAGTATCATGGAATCTTGGGAAGCGCTACTAGCGACTGGTGCATCGTCCCTGCCTCCAGCGGTGAGTCATGACGGTGACACGATCACAGTGCACCACCCCATCATGGTCGGCGAAGCCTGCCTCAAATGCCATGGCGATCCGGCAAGCTTCTCAGAAGAGCTGCAAACGACGCTCGGCGAACTCTATCCAGCAGACCAAGCCACTGGCTACGAACTCGGGCAACTGCGTGGCGCCTTTCGAGTTGAATTCTCCAACGACTAAAGCGACCGCGTGCTTCAACCTTAAGACGAAAAAGCCCCGACCGTTTCCGGTCGGGGCTTTTGTTTAAATCAGTTTGAATCGAACTTAGCTTGCGCTGGCTGCGATCATTTCTTCGCGAGCCTTTTCAGCCAGCGGTGTGCTCAAGTAGCGCTCACCGAAGCTGCAGCCGACAGTGACGATAGTCTTGCCCGCCATCTCAGGACGCTTTGCAAGTTCCATCGCAGCATAGACATTCGCACCAGTGGAGATACCACCGAGGATGCCGTCCTTCTCTGCGAGTGCTTGTGCAGTCGCGAAAGCATTTTCGTTGGAGACTTTGATCACGTCGTCAATCAAATCAGTGTTGCAGTTCTTCGGGATGAAGCCTGCACCGATACCTTGAATCTTGTGTGGTCCTGGCTTGCCGCCAGAAATAACTGGGCTCGCTTCAGGCTCAACCGCAACGGTGTAAAGCTCTGTGCGTGACTTGATCACTTCAGACACACCAGAGATCGTGCCCCCGGTGCCAACACCTGCAACAAAGGCATCAATGTTGCCATCGGTTGCTTCCCAAATCTCTTCGGCAGTCGTCAAGCGGTGCGCTTCTGGATTTGCAGGGTTTTCAAATTGCTGGGGCATGTAAGCCTTTTCGCCGTATTCTTCGACGAGCTCACCCGCACGTGCGATCGCACCGCCCATGCCTTTCGGCCCAGGAGTCAGCACGATGTCAGCACCCAACATACGGAGCAATACGCGGCGCTCAACGGACATGGTCTCAGGCATCGTCAGGATCAACTTATAGCCCTTGGCCGCACACACAAATGCCAATGCGATACCAGTATTACCGGAAGTCGGCTCGATAATGATGCTACCTGGGCCGATCTTACCATCACGCTCAGCAGCTTCGATCATCGCCTTACCGATACGATCCTTGACGCTAGCGAGTGGATTAAAGAACTCACACTTCAGGTAGATGTTGGCGTTGATGCCTTCCGCAGTGTTGTTGATTTTAACCAACGGAGTGCTGCCGACTGTTTCGATGATAGAACTGTATAATTTGTTACTCATAAATTGGTAGTAGTTGAGGTTCAATAAAAGAGCCACTAGCAGAGCCCAATTTTAAATCGAAGCAAGCTTTGATCGCAGATCACTTGATTCTCTCGAAAAACTAATCAACCTCTAGCCACATGGATACTACTACTGCTATACACCAACGCCGCTCCGTTAAACATTACGATCCGGACCACAAAATGACCGAGAGTGAGATTCAAGCACTGCTCGAATTGGCACTGCTCTCCCCCACTTCCTTTAATATGCAGAACTGGCGCTTCGTCGTCGTAACTGACCAAGCCAAGAAAGACGCGATCCGAGCCGCCGCATGGAACCAAGCACAAATTAGCGAAGCCTCTGTCCTCATCGTGCTCTGTGCCGATCTGCACTCCTACGAAGATGGCGCCCGCTACTGGGTCAACGCACCTCAACCGGTGCAAGACATGCTCGTGCCAATGATTGAGCCATTTTACAAGGACAACGAAGCACTGCAACGCGACGAAGCCATGCGCTCGATCGGCATCGCCGCTCAGACGCTGATGCTCACCGCAAAATCCATGGGCTACGACTCGTGCCCAATGATCGGCTTCGACCCCGTAAAAGTCGCCGAGATCATCAACCTCCCCGAGCACCACGTCATCGGTATGATGCTACCGATTGGTAAAGCACTCAAAGATGCCAACGTCCGCGGCGGTCAGTTGGGCTACGACGAAGTCGTTTTTACGGACGGCTTTTAGGTATCGTAGAAGCGACACTCTTGTCGCTTTACCACAGAACCAAAGAAACGTAGAAGTGGCACTCTTGCCGCTTTCACACAGAACCTACACGAATAAAAAGCGACAAGAGTGTCGCTTCTACCCCTTTTAAACATGCTACAAGCAGGTAAAGACTTCGAGTATTTCAAACCTCTAGCGGAAGTTGAAATGCTCGAAGCCAACCTGCCGCATTGGCACCAGGATGGCGCACTCTATTTTGTGACCTTCAGGCTCGCAGATTCGATTCCCAAAGAGAAATTGAGCCAATGGAAACACGAATTTGAGCAATGGTTGACTCGTAATCCCAAACCTTGGAACAAGGAACAACTCGACGAATACCAGACACACTTCGCTCGTAAAATCGAAGTATGGCTGGACCGCGGCTACGGCAGTAATCTTTTTCGCGATCCAAGTTACGCTCAAATCGTCGAAGACTGTCTTCTCAAATTCGACCAAGACCGCTACAAAATCGACTGCTACACCATCGCTTCAAACCACGCCCACGCACTGGTCGTGCCCACTCGTGACAACGAACTGCACGGCATCCTAAAGAGTTGGAAAGGTGTATCCGCACGCAATATCAACAAAGTGCGACGCACCAACGGAACGATCTGGCAAAAAGAGAGCTACGATCACATCGTCCGCAACGCTTCATCTCTCGAACGAATACGAAAATACATCCGTGACCATAAAACGTAGAAGCGACACTCTTGTCGCTTTCACACCGAACAAAAGCGACAAGAGTGTCGCTTCTACGCAAAAAAAGCCGCGCCCCTTGCAGGGCGCGGCTTTCGTAAATCATTGGGCAGTCGAATTACCCTTCCGCACGCACACGCGCATCGGCATCAATCGCAGCAAGGATAGTCTGCATTTCAACGGCTGCTTCAGCCTTCACCTTAATCAGGTCTTCTGGATCAAGCACATCGCTGCGGCCGAACACGTAGAACTTAATCTTCGGCTCGGTGCCAGAGCCACGAACGGCGAAGCTGTAGCCGTTGCTCAATTCGAGGAAGTAAAAGTCCTGCGCAGGAATTTTCTCACCATCCGCATCGATGATTTCATCCTTACCGAAGTCAGTGAAACCAGAGACTGCCACATCGCCAAATGCCTTCGGCGAATCGTTGCGGTAGGATGCTAGAATATTCGCGATCTTCGCGCTACCCGCAGCACCTTCGTAGTAGATGTTAATGGTCTTCTCTTCGTAGTATCCATGTTGCAAATACAAGGAATCGAGGAACTCAGTGAAAGTCATGTCCTGCGCCTTCAGGTAAGCTGCGACTTCGCAGAACATCACCACAGCGGCATTGGCATCTTTATCACGCACCTTGTCGCTCGCGAGATAACCGTAGCTCTCTTCACCGCCAAAGACGAAGTAGCTGGAGTAATCGAGCAGCAGATCCGCACGTGTCCAAATATCACACGCGTCGTAATCGACTGCTGTGCCTTCTTCTTCCATCAACTTTTCCTTCATCTGCGCTTCGTAACCAGCGAGCTTTGCGCCAATCCATTTGAAGCCAGTCAAAGTGTTAATCGTCTTCAGGCCATGCCAATCCGCGACCGCTTCCTGCATCGGGCTCGTCACGAATGTCTTAATGAAAACAACATTGTCGCCACCATCTTCAGGGATGATTTCTGCATCCTTGAGCACGGAAATACGATACTCGGCAAGGATGGTTCCGATTTGATTACCAGTCAGCAGAATCATCTCACCATTACGATCACGCACGGCCACACCCATACGGTCAGCATCAGGATCCGTTGCAATCACTACGTCCGCACCGACTTCGTTGGCTTTCGCAATGCCCATCGCAAGGGCTTCCGCATTTTCAGGGTTCGGCGATTTGACAGTAGGGAAACGTCCATCTTGCTTCATCTGCTCAGGCACTTCGACCACATCGACGCCGAGTGCTTTCAATGCAGGAACCGAGCTAATCGCGCCCGTGCCATGAATGGGACTGAAGACGACCTGTGGCGCTTGCTTCTCCATGACCTCACGGTCGATCACCATCTCGTCCAGCACTGCTTGATACGCAGCATCATCCTTCGCGCCCAATGTAATCACACGAGCCAGATCAATATCAAGGAATGCTGGCACTTCGGACAGCTCGACTTGATTGACCAAGTCCACGATACCTTCGGCATGCGGTGATACGACTTGAGCACCGTCATCAAAATAGACCTTGAAACCGTTATCGTGCGACGGGTTATGGCTGGCAGTAATCACCGCACCGCAAGTCGCTTTGTTCTGGCGAACCGCGAAGCTCAACTGAGGCGTCGAGCGTGGGCCTTCGAAAATAAGTGCCTGACCGCCGAGTTTGGACCATGTCGATGCAGTCAGCTCGCAGAAGTGGCGGGAGAAATGACGCACGTCGTGAGCGATCACGAAACGTGGCAAATCATAGCTGCCAGTGTCTTTGAGATATTTCTCAACGTAGCGGAACAGGCCGATCGTTGCGCGAACGAGGTTAAAATCGTTGAGCACATTCGAGCCCACGGCTGCGTGCTCGGGCGTGCCCATTTCAGACAGTGTGCCCGTCTCGGCAACGGCGGCGACACGACCGATCGTGCGACCACGAATACCACCAGTGCCGAATGCAAGGTTCTGGTAGAAGCGGTCGTTCAATTCGTCCCACTCGCCGTTGTCCACGAGTTCAGCGATACTGGCGCCTGCCCATTCAGGAAGAAAATCGGCACCTGCCCATTTTTTCAAATTTACAACAGTGCTCTCAAGCAAGGAACCAGCGGCACCTGCAGCTTCGATTTTTTCGATAAGACTCATAATATTTGGATGACTAATAAGTGATGCTAAGTGATAGAATGGATTACTCGATGATCAGACCATCGACGATAGCGGGTTTCTCGGCAAGTGCCGTCCATTGCGCGACGAAGTCAGCTTCATCCGCAGCAAATAGGTGGCAAATTTCGAATGTCAGAAGCGGTAAGCCTGTCTCATCTGTTTCGATCTCCTCACCCGCGGCCTTCAACCAACGAGCAAACATACGGCGTTGGTCATTCTTACAGGTTTCCGGGGAATCAACGCCTTCGGCATTTTTAACAGGGCTAAAATCGTCTTCGCGCGCGGCCTCGATGATGACCGGGTTCTTCGCGAGTGGCAGCGCATCGAATACGAACATCTCGAACTTCACACCATTCGCGGCATCCGGTGTCACAATCGCACCATCCGCACCGACGTAAGGGATCTTCTTATCCGCTCGGTGGAACGGCAACTGCAAGTCAGACGTCGTGCTGCCAGCGCGGGTAATAAACTCACGATCGAAAACATGAATCGCGACACTGCCACCATTGAAGCGGATCGAGCCATCCTCGTTCGTCTCCTCCTGCATGGCATTCGGCATGTCACTATATTCAACTACGAGTGCGGAATCGTTTTGCATACAGAAGTGCCCCACTTTCTCGAGCGCGTAAGCCTTCGGCACCATTTTACTGGATAGCTCCGAGTTACCGAGCACGTGGAAGCCGATGAAAGCCGGATCGATGCATTGAATGATTGGGTTATCGACCTGGAAATAACTCACGCAGTCGACGCCCATCTCTTTCATCTTCGCCACCGCACCACTACGCACCAACGCGCGCAGCGAACCACCGTGACCATCTGGAGTCATCGCAATCTTAGATTTCTCAGCGAGCAAGATCTTGCCGTCGTAATCAACCGCTGGCACCAAGCCTTGCACGATAAAATGCACCGACTCTGGATCGAGGCCGAAGAAATCCATTTCTTTAAAGGCTGCGATCGTTGCATCATTATTGATCTCACTGGTGAGAATGAACCAAGGAATTGTCACTCCGAATCGCTCACCGGAACGTGCAATCTTCTCTGCAAATACTTGAAACAGTGTCTTCTCCGAAACGGGTGTCACTGGATACGTGCCCTTCGGCCCGTCGTAGCCGAGGCGTGTGCCTTGACCACCAGCCACTGTAAAGGCAGCCACACGACCAGCCGCAATCGCCGCCGAACCCGCTTCAAATGCAGTATCCCACTGCGCTTGATCACCGCCATTCGCGGGCAGCGCGGTGTAAGGAGCCGGAGTCAGGCCATCTAGATTGACCGCACTCGCGTGTTCGCCTTTAACATGCTCCGCAACCAGTGCATCCACCTCTGCGAGGTCAATCGTCGCTGCCTGCGCCAAGAGTTGAGCCTGCCCCGCGGCATCGAGCTCATCGAAGTAGCTAAAGACCTGCCCCTGCCCGGCCTGCGTGAATGATTGAATGAGAGATACTGTCGCTTCGGAATTATTCATAATCGGAGCTAACAGGAACTAATCACCCCCACTTAAAATGCAAACCCCTATCCGCCTCTTACGTAAAATCTAGGTTAAAACTCAATAGAGCCTATTCCTCAGGAGTGAATCAGGGTTCGTCAGAGAAGCGAAATAGCAATTCATCGGGACGCGCGTATCCAAGCCGCTCGCGCACCACTCGCTCTAAAAACTCTGGATCTTCCAATAATCGCGCCAAATACATCTCCTTTTGCTCAAACTCTTTTCGAGCTTGTGTGAGTTTGGCCTCGATCCTAAGTTCGCGGGCTCTGAAATTCTTATATTCCCGATACGTCTGCACCATGAGACTGCTAAAGAATACGATCAATGCCAACAGCACCCCAACCATCATGAGTAGGATTACACGTTCTTTTCGCTGTGGAGGTTTCGACATTAGTCTCCACACAGAAGGCCATTTTCGTAATATTGGAAAGGGAAATCTCCACTTCGCCTAGAAGATTCCATCATCTATGTATCAAGATTATTTCGGATTCTCGGAAATGCCTTTCCACGTCACGCCTAATCCACGTTTCCTGTTCCTCAGTCCCACCCACGAAGAAGCGCTCCAGCATCTACGCTACGGCATCGAAGATAAAAAAGGGTTTATTGTGCTAACCGGTGAGGTTGGCTGTGGGAAGACCACACTCTGCCGCAAGCTTCTCGAAGAGCTTGATGCCAATGAAAAGTGCGACACCGCGCTGCTATTGAACCCTAGGATCTCGGAAACGCAGCTGCTCAAGGGCATCATGAAAGAGCTGGGCGAAGAGTCGAAAGCTCGCTCAAAAAGCGATCTGCTGGACAGCATGAACGACATCCTAATGGAACGCATCCACCAAGGCCGCGAGATCGTGCTGATCATCGACGAAGCGCAAAACCTTTCGTTCGAAGTTATGGAGATGCTGCGCATGCTCTCCAACCTTGAGACTTACGACCAAAAGCTCCTCCAGATCATTCTAATGGGACAGCCTGAGCTCAATGTGAAGCTCAAGGAAGAGCGCCTACGCCAACTACGTCAACGGGTGCTCGTGCACTACGATCTCAAGCACCTTAACCCCGCGGAGGTCCAGCTCTACATCCTGCACCGCCTCAGCCTCGCAGGTAGTAACGGCCAACCACAGTTCACACCACGAGCGATTAAGAAAATCGCCAAGAGCAGCCTAGGCATCCCTCGCATGATCAACAACATCTGCGATAAAGCCCTACTCGCCTCGTTCATCCGTAACGGCACCAACGTCAACTGGTGGGATGCACGTAAAGCGCTCAAAGACATCAATCGATTACACCGATAGCGGAGAATTACGAATTAGGAATTACGAATGAAGAATCGGCAGTTCCTAAGACCAGTGACCTCCAACTCCTCATTCCTAATTCTCAATTTCTAATTCCCAAATGTCTTTAATCAACCAGGCTCTTCGCAAAGCGCAAAACCAGCGTTCCCCAAACCAGCCCGCCACTGCCGCGGAGAATGCAAACGCCGCCGCAGCCACAAACCGGAGCTATAATGCCTCTGGCACAGGCAGCAAGTCAGGGCTACTGGTCGGACTCGTCGCAGGCATCGCACTCCTCATCGGACTTGTCGCAGGGCTCCTCATCGTCTTACTGCGCAGCGAACCCGCACCTGTCGTTCAACAAGCAACAGCTCCAGTAAGCGCAACCGTCACGACACCTGCCCCAAGCCCACCCGCAACACTTCAACCACTTGCCCCGGCACCTGAAACAAGCACAGCCGCAACCAAACAAGGTGCGCCCAGTGTGCTAGAAGAGCTACGTATCGCAAGGGAGGCAGCTGAAGCCAAAGCAGCAGCCGAGGCCCTAGCAGCAACAGAAGCAGAAGCCGCAGCACTGGCCGCCAAACAAGCAGCCGAGGCCGCAGCAGCAGCCAAGCCAAGCATGGATATCATTCAGTGGCTATCAGACGCGAAGATCTCCGGCGTCCGCCTCTCGGGCAGTGCAAGCAAAGTGATCCTCAACAATAAAGCCTACGCCGTCGGCGATACCGTGAACCTCGTGCTTGATCTCAAAGTGATGGCGATCCAAGAGACACGCATCCTCTTCGTTGACGCCAACGGTAAAAAATACACCAAGCAAGTGCTCTAGCACTCTGCCTGCCTCTGGAATACTGACACTATATCCACACTTTAAATAAACACAAAAAAGCCGAAAGTCATAAAGACTTCCGGCCTTTTTTTGAAAAATGGTGGAGCATAGGAGAGTCGAACTCCTGACCTCTTGCATGCCATGCAAGCGCTCTACCAACTGAGCTAATGCCCCTTAAAGGGGAAATTGGAAAAAATGGATATGCGTTCGTGTCCGTCAATATAAAATGTGCGTTTGATCCTTAAAAGAGTCGATAGAAGTCAATATAAACCTAGATTCCTAACTTCTAACTCCTGAATATAGGTTAATTAAAAACACCGCACTGCTTCGGGTTTGCGCTTTGCTCAATTTCTCTTCCATGCTCGATGCATGCACCCGATCCGCATCTGGCAATGGCCCAACCTCCTCGCACTCGATGCGGCGCTCATTGCGCTCGCATGGCAGGTGGTCTTTGCCAATACACTCGGGCTTCAGATCAGCGCGACTGCCCAAATCGTGCTCGGCTTGTCCGTCTGGTTGACCTACATGGCGGATCGCCTGTTCGACGTGACCAAGCGTCCGATCGAGCAACTCTACTCAACTCGGCACCGTTTTGCGAAACGCCACACACACGTGCTGTGGACGGTTTGGAGCGGCACCCTAACCCTAAACATCGGCATCGCACTCACGGGACTTTCAAATAAGGAACTCCTCAATGGCTTCATACTCCTCGCACTCTGCCTACTCTACACCGCACTGAACCAAGCACTCTCCCACCGGTTCTTTCCGAAGGAAATATGCGTCGCTCTGATTTTCGTAGGTGGCGTGATTGTATTTCTACTGCCCAATGCGGCCCTCTGGATGCCGTCAGCCGCACTCACACTGCTCTGCCTAATCAACTGCCTAATGATTGGACTCAAAGAGAAACGTGTTGATGCAGCGCTACAAGTGAAGTCAATGGCACGACTCCCATCGCAAATCACCCTGATACTGAAGCTCATTTGCGGCGGAACTCTCTTCTATCTCACACCCGAGGCGGCACTGCCCATCGGGCTATCACTTGGGACACTCTGCATGATTCATGCTTACCAACGCCGACTGTCGACCGAAGCCTATCGCGTGCTGGTAGACTGCGCATTATTCGCTGGCCCAGTCACGGCGTGGTGTATTCTAGCTTAAAGTGCAGGCGCGAGCACGACACGGAACCCGATCGCGTTACTCGTCATATTGGCACGGATATCTTTGCGAACAGCACTGCGCACCCAAACGGCGAAGTCTTCCCAACTTCCACCGCGCACGACCACACGTCGGCCCTCTTCGCGAGGACGCAAATCCACATGTGAGCCTCCAGGAAGGCGCCCATTATAGCGATCCAAGGTCCACTCGGCGACGTTACCATGCACATCATACACTCCAAATGCATTGGGCGCATACGATCCAACAGTGACAGAACCATAATGATCGGGAACCTTAGACTCATAGCGACCGTTCCCAGGGTAGACTCCCTGAAAGTTCCCATTAGAAACATCTGCTCGATCCCCAAAGGAGAATGGAGATTCAGAACCAGCCCGAGCCAGATACTCCCACTCGGCTTCGGTCGGCAAGCGGTAGACATAGCCATCAGGTAAGCGCCCTGCCACTTTCTCCTGACTCGACAGCAACTCACAATAGCGCTTCGCATCCTCCCAGCTCACATTATACACAGGCAAACTCGCACCAGTCACTGAAGCAGGGTTGCGGCCCATGACCTTAAAATACTGCGCCTGAGTGACCTCATGCACTCCAGCCCAAAAGCCCCGACTAAAACGAATCTCAGTCTGCGGCCCCTCATTCGGCAAACGTCCGCCCTCCCGCAACGGACTCCCCATTGAGAATTGCCCGGCCTCGATCCACGACAACTTCAATGCGTCATAGGGCATCGTCCATCCAGATCCAGCTTCAGGACCAGGAATCGGGGCTGGCACCACATCCCACACGGCACGCTCATTTGGCTTCAGCTCGAAGCGCTGCGCCATCGTAAGATAATCCTTTATGCGCAACTGCACTTCGACACGTTTATTAGCCACGATAGAGACCACGCCTTCGACGGCATTAACAGCCTGATTGTTCACACTGACAGCGACTTCCAAACCAGGAGGCATGCGTAACTCAACTCGCGCTGGCTTGGGGACCATGACATAACGCAGTGTCTGATCCTCGCTATCGGCCATCGTTACCGATTGTAGCGCTGAAGTAAAAAGAGGGTGCAACAATCGCACCATATGTGGACCTTCTGGCACCGTTTTCAGTTGAGCTGCATCCAACTGCAATTGCTGCCCATCGAGCTCCACCGTCAAGTCGTCCATCAATTTAGAGACGCCCTGCTCTGGAGTGTTCGCAAATGTAACGCTAAAATCCAATGCCGCCGAACGATACGCCAACTGACCAAAGTCTAGCACCTCATTTTCACCAGGATCCAGCTCGACACGACGCTCAGCAGGGCGATAACCGTCATGCTTGACGACCACTCGATAAGCACGCACTCCAGCCGAAGCATCGAACGTGACCGGAGAACGCCCAACTTCGACATCGTTCACTAATACAGTCGCACCTGCTGGTTCAGTGCGCACAGTCAACCCCGACGGAAGCTCAAGCAATGCAGCCTCCACCCGATCACCGTCTAGGTCTTCCACGATCAAAGGCGAATACCCCTTCTTTCGAATCTCAATACGATTGGTGCCCAAAAACTCACTGCGCTTTAAAGTAAACTTCCCTTCGGCATCTGTTGTGCCGAGTTCAGTCTCCGTCCCATCCTCAGTCAGCAGGACAATCATCGCACCACTATTTGTCTGCATCACGACATCAGCGGAAGCTTCCACCAACTCTACATCCAACACCGTCAAGGCCACATCTCCAACTGCAACTGGCAACAACTGCTCAACATACCCCGGAGCCATAATACGCACATCATAACTCCCCGGTTGCACCACTAGATCGAGTTTGCCTGACTTCGCTTCAAACACATCTCGGACGCCGACAATACGAACCTGCGCCTCCACAGGCAGAAGGTTTAGGCTAAGATTTGGTGAAGCGCCCTCAGTGGCCATCACCACCGCCACAGGCGCAGACTGCCTCGGCCCTTCCTCAAATAACGATTGCAAGAAGAACGCAGCCAGAGCCGTCAAAGTGACACCAATCAAACCAATCACCGATAATCGGTAAACTCGAGTCGCCAGTTCACCACGGTCGACAATCCCCTTTGGCACCCGAATACAATCAATCTGACGCTGAATTAATCCTCCTCGCTCCGACTCGACGCTCTTATCCGTCTCCTTAAGATCTACTAAAACACTCTTACACGTTTGATAACGCTCCTCACAAATACGCTTCAGCGCCCTCTCCAGAAGTGTATCCCATTCCTTCGGTAAGCCTTCAACCAGCGCTGACGGAGCCGTATAATTTGACAGGTTTACCTTCTGCCCAGTTAAGAGCCAATACGCGATATAACCAGACGCATAAATATCGACACGAGAGTCTTCTTTAATACCACGCCGATACTCCGGGCTCATCACATCAAATGAATCGATCCGTCCGGGAGCCTCATTCGAAACCAAAGGGCACACCGACGCAGAGACGATCGACTCAAATAAGTCACGCCCAAAGGTGGCCTTCACTCCCATACCGAGCATCTGAATCGATCCGTCCGCCTTGATAAAGATCAGGTCCGTATCCATATCACGATGATCCACGCCCTGAGCATGCGCAAAGCCAAGTAGCCCCAATAATTGCGCCACGACAAGAGTCACTCGTTCAGCTCCGATCCCTGTCTCACCAGGCTGAGCATGCTCGGCGAAATACTCACTCAAGCTCTGCCCTTCGACAGGATCCATGAAAATGCAGTGCCGGTCATTTAACTCAGCACAATCCTGAATCTTCGGAATGCCCTCGTGATCGATCGTTCGGATAGACGCCTGCAACCCTACCAAGCGTTTCAAAAGCTTAGGATCCTCCATGGTCCGAGGATGGCACACACACACCGTCACGTCGTGCAAATCACGCACGTGCTGCATGTGATAATAATTGGCCAACAAGCTCGAACTGAGACACCGCACCACACGGAAGTTGCCGAAACTCTCTCCAGGCTTCAGAAGGCGATTTTTCAAGCGTTCCTTACTTGGATCAACCGCTGCTGATTCAGGCTGCGTATCTTCGTTATCCATTAATCCTTAGCGAAAAAGTCTTTGACCGATTGAACGATCGTTTCAACTGCAGCCAGCTTGCCATCGCCCTCATATCCGCAAGCAAGCATACCGCTTTGCGGGGCTATAAAATGATACCCTCGCGAGCGGAGCGTCTCAATATTCGCCTGCGTCGCAGCATGCGCCAACATTTTGCCGTTCATCGCAGGGGCGAGCATCACTGGTGCTCGCGTTGCCAAATGAATCGACGAGAGTAAATCTGGAGCCAGCCCTTGAGCAAACTGCGCGAGGCAATGCGCCGTGGCCGGGGCAACCAGCAGGAGATCTGCCTGATCTGCCAGTTCAATATGGCCAGGCTGCCAGCCTTCGCCCTCGTTCCACATGTCCGATGCTGCTGGATTGCGCGAGAGCACTTGTAAGGTAAGCGGCTGTATAAAACGACATGCCGAAGCGGTCATTACTGGAAACACCTTTGCGCCCGCCTCAGTCAAGCGACTGGTAATATCTGCTGCCTTATAAGCCGCAATCGATCCCGTAACGCCCAAGATGATGGTGCGATCTTTTAAGTCTAAATTCATATCTGCCACAGTCATAGAAATTTGAAAGGAATTGCTCCAACAAACAAGACTCAAGAATACACGCTCCGTAGCGCTCGAAGCAAGCACGCGCTTGACAGAGCGACAAACCAATGAATGCTCCCAATCGATGCACGTTTTATTCGTAGAGACGACACTCCTAGCTGGAGCCCTTGAACTTCTCCCTTAGGGGATATGAAGTCATACGTCTGCGGGCTCAATGCCCGCCCATAATAGTCAAGCGAGCCAATGCTCCCACCACTAAATACTGAAGCGCCGAACTGAAACACGCGCTTCGAACGCTCGAAATAAACCTCCATTATCCAACCTTTTTCCATTTTACGAACATGCAAACAGGCACCATCACCAAGTATCGCCCCTTTCAGCAAATCAATTTGCCCGATCGCACCTGGCCGGACAAAACGATCGAAACTGCCCCGATCTGGGCCAGCGTCGACCTTCGCGACGGCAACCAAGCACTTGCGATCCCAATGACCGTCGACGAGAAAATCGACTTCTTTGAATTGCTCGTCGCCACAGGATTCAAGGAAATCGAAGTCGGCTTCCCCTCCGCCAGTGACACCGAGTTTAACTTCATCCGCCGCTTGGTGGAGGAAAAGCGCATTCCCAAGGACGTGACTTTACAAGTGCTCGTGCAAGCGCGTGAGCATTTGATCCGACGCACCTTCGAGAGCTTAGAGGGCGTGCCCAATGCCATCGTGCACTTGTATAACTCGACCTCGCCGCTTCAGCGCCGCGTCACCTTCAACAAGAGCAAAGAGCAGATCAAACAGATCGCCATCGAAGGCGCGGAGTTGATCAAAAGCCTCGTCTCAACACTTCCTGGCACAAACGTGCGCTTGCAATATTCTCCAGAGAGCTTCTCCGACACCGAAGTCGAGTATGCCTTAGAAATTTGCGAAGCGGTCATCGACGTTTGGCAACCGACTGAAGCAAACAAGATCATCTTGAATCTTCCTGCCACTGTCGAAGTGGCCACGCCGAATGTGCACGCCGACCAGATCGAATGGTTCTGCCGCAACTTGAGAGCGCGTAACACCGCAATCATCTCTCTGCACACACATAATGACCGCGGCACTGGCGTCGCAGCCACCGAACTCGGCTTGATGGCGGGTGCAGACCGCGTCGAAGGCACGCTCTTCGGCAATGGTGAGCGCACCGGCAACCTCGACATCGTCACGGTCGCGTTGAACCTCTACACGCAAGGCGTCGATCCCAAGCTCGACTTTAGCAACTTGGAACGCACCCGCACGATCTATGAGCGTGTGACAAGCATGCATGTGCCCGAGCGTCACCCTTACGCAGGTGACTTGGTCTTTACCGCATTCTCTGGCTCACACCAAGATGCGATTAAGAAAGGTATGGACTTGCGCGAGAAAGAGGCACAGCCCGACTCGCACTGGCAAGTCCCCTATTTGTTAATCGATCCGGAAGATATCGGCCGTGATTACGAAGCCATCATCCGCATCAACAGCCAGAGCGGTAAAGGTGGCGTCGCGTATATCTTGTCCCGCGAATTCGGGCTCGATTTGCCCAAAGTCATGCACCCCGAAGTCGGCGATGTCGTCAACGCAGCAGCCGATAAAGGCAGCCGTGAATTGAAATCCGACGAGGTGCACGCAATTTTTCAGAGCGAATACGTGAATCTCAACACACCACTTGAGCTTATCTCCATCGAGCGCGAGGACTTCAGCCAAACCGGCGAAGTGCGCATTCAGGCTCAAGTCAGCTACAAAGGAGAATCATACAGCGTCGCTGGCCTAGGCAACGGCCCAATCAGCGCGTTTGTCGATGCCCTACAAGCGAAAGGCTGGAAAGACTTCACACTACTCGACTATCGTCAGCATTCCATCGGCGGCGGCTCAAAGACAACAGCGGCAGCCTACATTCAGATCCAACACACCAATGGCTCAGTCTACTTCGGTTGCGGAATCAATTCCAACATCGAGCTCGCAGGTTTACATGCACTCGTGAGCGCGTTCAACCGTGCTCATTAAGCACATCCAGTATCACCTCTCGGATAGTCATTAGATCCTGATTTCCTTCGATTAAGCGCTGCATACCTACGAGTTTGCAGCGCTCTTTCGATACGAAGTGCCCATCTGGCACCACGCCTAAAATGGATTCTGGACGCTTCATCTTAGCGACAGAGCACAGTTGGCGAGCAAGCTCAAGTCCCTCGACCTCTTGGCTCATCTCGATAAAAACGATGTTATAACGGCGGCGCTGGAAGTCGCTCTCGGTTAAATCATAATGCTGCGCATGATGCGGGGCATACCCCAAGCGGCGGCAAGTCTGCATCAGCGCGGCCGTCTCATCTCGACCTCCCACCACTAAAATATCACAAGGGTGTTGCTCGACGATGCGCTCTACCTCCTCCTCAGACTTCACCACTGGGATAGGATCGAGCCCACCCGTAGCCCCCTCTTCGACCAACTTCGTCCGCACCACGAAACCAAAGAGCGCACCACACCCCTCGCTGCTCTCTAACCAAATTTTCCCACCCATCGCGTGGACTAAGCGCTTACAGATCGCGAGCCCCAAGCCCGTGCCTCCATATTTACGTGTGGTCGATGCATCCACTTGGCTAAAGGCCTCAAAGAGCACTTCCTGACGATCTGCCGGAATTCCGATACCACTATCACAGACCACTACTTCTAAATAATCATGGTCAAGTTCGTCTAAATAACCAATGGCCCCTAGCTCATCGGGACGTCGTTCTGCCGGCAATTCACTCAACTCCACAGGACGCACCACTATCTCAACGCTACCCGAATCTGTAAACTTCAAAGCATTCGACAGTAAATTTTGCACCACTTGGCGTAGTCGCTCCATGTCGCCCACAGCAAACTCTGGCAACGAGGCATCCATCGATAGCTCAAGAGCCACATTGCGATCCGCCGCCCCTGCCTGGAACAGCTTCACACTCTCTTCAAAACACAAATGTAGCGGAAATTCCTGCATTTCCAGCTCCAAACGTCCCGCCTCAATCTTCGAGAAATCCAAAATCTCATTGACCAGAAACAATAGACTCTTGCCGCTCGAATAAATCGTCTTCGATAAATCTAACTGCTCCTCATCTAGATCACTCTCATTTAAGAAACTCGATAATCCAATAATAGCATTCAGAGGCGTGCGGATCTCATGAGAGATCGTTGCGATAAAATTCCCTTTCGCTTGGTTACCTGCCTCCGCGCGCTCTTTCGCATGCTTCAAATCGAGCTCGATTTGCTTACGTGCAGAAATGTCCTGCATGGTTCCCATCATACGAGTGGGACGCCCCACCACATCACGATCCAGAACAATCACACGGTCATGCACCCAGATATAATCGCTCTCGCCCTTACAAATACGATAGTCGACCTCTATAGGTTCCGCGCCATGACGTGAGAAATTCTCATACGCCTCCAGCACACGGGCACGATCGTCAGCATGAATACGCCCCTGCCACTCCTCCTGCTCTCCTGTAACAGCTGCGGCATCCACTTCTAGAATACGATACCAATTCGTATCTCGATAGATTTCACGCGTGGCCAAATCCTGCTCCCAGAACCCCATCTCCACAGTATCCAACGCCATCCGCAAGCGTTTCTCACTCAACCGGATCTGCTCCTCATACATACGTAATGCAGTCTCATCCACCAATAGCGACAAGGTCCCAACGCCCAAAACATCATCAATAAAAACCCTCAAAGTGAGCAATGTCATTGAGCAGGAACGATCATGATTATCCACTAAATCCACGTGCTTATAGCGGATGGCACCATCATCCGAATTTAACAACTCCTGCCGCTCCACCTCCCACTCTTCGCCAAGATACACTGGCGGCGCTGGAGAATCGGAGTCCATAATCTCCTCTACGGACAGCATAGAAAAACTCGCCCAACGTTCATTCACAAACACTGTCTGCCCCTTCGGGGCACGCACCCACACGCCAATCGGCAATGCATCCAACACTCGATGCATCAAAAACTCACGCTCTGTCGAAATCTCCGCGCTGCGTAGATGATACCCCGCAACAATCGCACAAAAGAACATAGCCGAGAGAAATAAAACAAACAACCCCACCGCGAACAACAGATGGTCCGCAAAGGTGCCTTCCCCAAACGTGCCCAATCCGCGCACCCACGCATAGATCAACACGAGCAGCAACATCGCCGAGATTCCCAAAGCGCCTGCGAATCGCAACCGCAAGCCTGCTCCAATCGCTATCACCAATGCAAACGGCAACATCAACGGCTCCAACACGCCACCATAGCCCATCGAATGAAAGTCCATGACCATGAACAATGGGAACACCAGAAAAACCATACCCCACTCAGCCTTGCCAAAATAGCCAGTGCTCAATTTCTCTGAGAGGGTCGACTCTGGCACCTTTATTCGCTTCATATATTTGCTGATCTTGACAAATTATCGAAAAACACAGCATTCAAGACATGCGAACAGTCCGCAAGCCTATAGCCGCCCACAGTTATCAGGCTCTCGACTGCTCGATGCAGGTTGAAATGCACGTCCAAACCAATAAACTCTTATCATTATGAAATTCTCTAAATACCACGCACTCGGAAACGACTACCTCGTCCTCGACCCTAAAGACGCCGCTCAACTGCCAAACGAGCAAGACACAGTGCGCATCTGCCACCGCAACTTCGGCCTCGGCTCCGACGGCATCCTCTACGGACCATTGCCAACCGACAAAGCCGACTTCGGCCTACGTATCATGAATCCAGATGGCAGCGAAGCTGAGAAGAGTGGTAACGGTCTGCGTATTTTCGCCCGCTACCTCTACGACATCGGCAAAGTTAAAAACGATGCGTTCACCGTCGATACGCTCGGCGGAGTCGTCACCTGCAAAATCAGCGACGGCGCAGCCTCGATCACCGTCGACATGGGTAAAGTCAGCTTTGCAATGGATCACATACCCGTCGATGGCCCCGAGCAAGCCGACCAAAACATCGGTCAAAAGCTCATGATCAACGGCACCAACTACACCGTCTATCTTGCTGACATCGGCAACCCACACTGCGTCGTGCCACTACCAGAAATCTCTGAAGCACTCGCCTGCAAAGACGGCGCAGCCATCGAAGTCGATTCCACCTTCCCAAATCGCACCAACGTGCAATTCCTCAAGGTCATCGACCGCAACAACATTCAGATCGAGATCTGGGAGCGCGGCGCAGGCTACACGCTCGCCTCCGGCTCCAGCAGCAGCGCCTCTGCCGCCGTTGCACACCGTATCGGCCTCTGCGATCGCGACATCACCGTGCACATGCCCGGAGGCAAAATTGCCATCGAAATTGGCGACGACTTTGCAGTCCGCATGACAGGCCCTGCCACCCGTGTCGCCGACATGGTATTTGACAGCGAAGCCCTCGGCTTCAGCGACAAAGTGTGACACAGACATTCCTGTCTGTCTGTTCCCGAGGTGATACAGAATTGCTACGCCATCTCCGGACTTCGGCTAGCTCAGTCAGGCCGCAGTCCTTCGTCCTGTCAGTCACCCCCCTCTTTCAAAGCCCACTGGTAACGGTGGGCTTTTTCTTGGTTCATCGTCGATTAGCGGGATAGCTGTTGAGGCTCACAGCGCACTGGGGGAATCTCCGATTCAACATTGTGGTGCATGCGCCTCCGGGTGGTTTGTAACCATGAGCTGTTCGAATGGCAGCAGAGCATGCCTTCGACAACGCAAAACAGGCTCTCTCCGAGAGGCCCGTGCCACAACGCAATTGAGCTTCATTCCATCGCAGTGATTCACTGTCCAACGAGTCCGCTCCCTGTTATCGAGGGTGTCCCTTTTTCTTTGCTCAAAACAGCACTCTAACTCCGACACCTCCCAGCATTAGAAAAACTTATCCGCGCTCTTATTTAGAATTATTCCAATTAAACTTGCTATCTCCAACTTTCGAACTTTATTGCTACCCAGTCTCATTACTATTGCGATTTAGAATCATTCTCAACAAAGAGACACCTACCTTCGACGACCAAGCAACCACACATGCAACTTTCACCACAATATAAAGAGCTTCTCGACGACGCTCTGGAGCGCAGCGGACAGCGCTCGACCAAGCAGCGCGAGCACATCTTCGCCCTACTGCTGGAGAAGCGTGATCACCCGACTGCGGACGAAGTCTATGCCCGCGCTCGCGCAGACATGCCATCGATCTCGCTGGCCACAGTATATAACTGTCTCGAAACGCTCACTGAAACGAGCCTCATCCGGCAGGTCAACTTCGAGCGCGAGCCGACACGCTACTGCCCGAACCTGACGCAACACGCCCACTTCTATTGCAGAGAAAGCGGCGAAATCATCGACATCGATCTATCCGAGGAAGTCATTGCGACGCTCATGTCTGCACTCCCCCAAGGCTTCTCCGCAAAGCACATCGACATCGCCTACGACGGCTGCTGCGGCAACTGCCACGAACAAGGAAAAGCTGAAAACTGAAAGATTGAAACGCTGAAACTTAGAACACTTTTTAACAACCAACACTTAAACTCGAAAATAAATACCATGAACACGCTCGAAATCAAAAACCTATCCGTCTCCATCGACGGACAAGCCATCCTCAAAAACTTCAACCTCACCATTCCAAAGGGTGAAGTGCACGCACTCATGGGGCCAAACGGCACCGGTAAGAGCACATTGGCAAAGGTCATGGCTGGCCACGAAGATTACACTGTAGAAAGCGGCGAGATCCTCCTCGACGGCGTCAACATTCTTGGCGAAGAGCCAGACGAAATCGCGAAGGCCGGCCTATTCCTCGCATTCCAATACCCACTTGAAATCCCAGGTGTTTCGATCGCCAACTTCATCCGCGCCGCTCGTAAAGCACGCCTCCCGGAAGGCGAAGACGTCAACGCAGTCGAATATTACAAGGAGCTCTACGCCAAAATGGATGCGCTCAAAATGGATCGTAAGTTCACCGCACGTTCGCTCAACGAAGGTTTCTCCGGTGGTGAGAAGAAGCGCTGCGAGATCCTACAAATGTCCATGCTCGAGCCGAAGTATTGTGTGATGGATGAGACCGACTCCGGCCTCGACATCGACGCCCTCCGTATCGTTTCCGAAGGTGTCAACATGATGCGCTCCCCTGAGCGCGCATTCCTTGTCATCACTCACTACCAGCGCCTGCTCGACTACATCGTGCCAGACGTTGTGCACGTCATGTATGACGGCCAAATCGTCCACAGTGGCGACGCTGAACTTGCCAAAGAGCTCGAATCCAAGGGCTACGACTGGGTCAAAGAAGCATTCGTAAGCGCAAACGCGTAACTGACTAAGCAATTAGTCATCATCCATTAGCCATTTTAAATTATGTCAGATACAGACATCCAAGACGAAGCAATCAACGTCGATACCGAGAAAGGGAACTTCAAGTATCCTGAAAACTACGAATTCGACGCTGGCATCGGTCTCACCGAAGAGACCGTCAAATACATCTCCAAGGTCAAAGACGAAGATCCTTGGATCCTCGACTTCCGCCTCAAGGCACTCGAAATCTTCAACAAGAAGCCGATGCCAACTAAGTGGGCCGACGAAGATCTAGAAAACATCCACTTCGACGAGATTCGCTACTACCTCTCCAAAGGTCAGCAGCCTGCTCGCTCATGGGACGATGTGCCCGACGATGTGAAGGAAACTTTCGAGCGTCTCGGCATTCCCGAGCAAGAGCGTAAGTTCCTCGCTGGTGTGGAAGCACAGTTCGACTCGGAAGCCTCCTACTCTCGCATGAAGGAAGACCTCGAGAAAGAAGGTGTGATCTTCGTCGGTTCGACTGAAGGCCTCGCCAAGTATCCGGAAATCTTTAAGCCTTACTTCGGCAAGGTTATCCCGACTTCGGACAACAAATTCTCCGCACTGAACAGCGCGACTTTCTCTGGTGGTAGTTTCATCTACGTGCCAAAGGGTGTGAAGCTCAAGCAACCGCTCCAAGCCTACTTCCGTATTAACGCGGAAAACTTTGGCCAATTCGAGCGCACGCTCATCATCGCCGACGAAGGCGCTGAGATCACTTACATGGAAGGCTGCACCGCACCGAAGTTTGAAACCACTACGCTACACAGTGCCGTGGTTGAGCTCGTCGCACTCAAGGGAGCCAAGATCCAATACATCACCGTGCAGAACTGGTCCTCCAACGTCTTCAACCTCGTTACCAAGCGTGGCATGGCTGACGAAGGTGCCGAAGTGAAATGGATCGATTGCAACATCGGCTCACGTCTCACCATGAAATATCCTGGTGTCGTCCTGAAGGGCAAAGGCGCACGCGGCGAAGTGCTCTCCATCGCACTTGCTAACGACGGCCAACACCAAGACACCGGCGCAAAAATGATGCACCTCGCGGACAACACCACGAGTAACATCATCTCCAAGTCGATCTCGATCGGCAAAGGTCGCTCCACGTATCGCGGTCAGGTTCACATGCCGAAGCACCTCAAGAATTGTAAGAACAATACTGAGTGTGACGCATTGCTGATCAACACGAACAGCCGCACCGACACCTATCCTGCGATTACAACTCGCGGCGAGAACAACACTGTGCAGCACGAAGCCAGCGTCTCCAAAGTGAGCGCCGAGCAGATCTTCTACATGATGCAACGCGGCCTCAACGAAGGCGAAGCCATGAGCCTCGCGGTGAATGGATTCGTCAACGATCTCATGAAAGCCTTCCCGATGGAATACTCCGTCGAGCTGAAGCGCCTCATCGATATGGAAATGGAAGGCAGCGTCGGGTAACCCCGACGAACGTCGAACATTGAACATTCAACTTTGAACATCGAATGAATACCACTTTGGAAAATCCAACAAATACAACTCTCACCGAGGAACCCACATGGCTCACCACGCTTCGTAGCGAAGGTAAAGCCCAGTTCGACATCCTCCCAGCACCGACCGCTCGCGATGAGCGCTGGCGCTTCGCCTCCGTCGGCAAACTCAGCATCGACGGTTTTGCACCCGCCGCAGCACCGAGCGCCGACAAGCTCGCAGCATTCGTCGAACGCTCGAACCTCGTCAGCGACCGTGCAGGGCAACTCGTCTTCGCCGACGACGCGCAAGCACAGTTCGAAGGCATCAGCGAAGAACTCGCCGCACAAGGCGTAATCTACCTGCCCGTCCTCGAAGCCGTCGCTCAGCATCCGGAATTGATGGAGAAATACTTTCTTCAAGAATCCACAGAGCTTGGCTCGGAAAAATACTTCGGCCTGCACGCGCAACTCGTCAAAGCAGGCTCCATCCTCTTCGTCCCTAAGGGCGTTGAGATTGAGAAGCCGTTCATCAATTACTACTGGACCAGTGGCGAAAAGGCAGCCGTATTCCCGCACACATTGATCATCGCCGAGGCAAACGCCAAGGCATCCGTCGTTGATATCTTCTTCTCCGAAACCGAAGAGAACGAAGCGATGAGCATCTCGGTGTCCAACATCCATGCAGCCAGCGGCGCGAATATCTTCCGCAAGGTTGTGCAGGATTGGAATGAGAAAACCGTCTCCTTCCAGCTCGACACCACCGTCGCCGACCGCGACACCTTGGTAAAGAACCTCGCCGTCAACATCGGCGCGAAGCGTGCACGTTTTGAGAATCAAACACGTATCGATGGCCCAGGTGCCGACGTAAAGATGTATTCGCTCACCGTCGCCGAAGAGACTCAAGAGTTTGACCAACGCACCTTCCAGACGCACAACGCCGGCAACGCCGTGTCCGACCTGCTCTATAAGAATGCACTGCTCGACAATGCCCGCACCATCTTCTCTGGCTTGATTAAGGTCGCAGAAAATGCGCAGCAAACCGACGCGTATCAAACCAACCGCAACTTGCTCCTCGACCCAACCGCCGAGGCAAACGCACTGCCTGGTCTAGAGATTCTAGCCAACGATGTAAAATGCTCACACGGTGCGACCACTGGTAACGTCGATGCCGACGAGCTCTTCTACATGATGCAGCGCGGTATCGCGAGGCGCGATGCCATGAAACTCATGGTCTTTGGTTTCTTCGAGGAAGTCATCGAGAAGGTCGACAGCGACGAGCTCGCTGACAACCTCCGCGAACTGATCCGCAACAAATTCGAATCTAAGATTCACTAACAGATGAGTTGGGCGGTTTTCAGTTAGCCAGTTTTCGGCTATCTCGTAATTCCTAATTCTTAATTCCTAATTCTCAAAATGGACGATCAAGTAACACTCACTCGCGAGGTTGAAGTCACGCTCATCCCGCAAGGCACACCGATGACCTTGCCCGAAGGCGAGACCGTCACCATCACACACCGCCTCGGCGGCAACTTCACCGTGATGACGCACAACGGCATGTTCCGCATCAGCGGTGCGAATGCCGATGCGCTCGGTGAAGAAGTCACTGAAACGACTAAAGACGCCGCTGCCGAAAACCACGAGGGGCCACCGGAAAAAGACGCACTGTGGGAAGCCCTCAAGTCCGTCTTCGACCCGGAAATCCCCGTGAACATCGTCGATCTAGGGCTCGTCTACTCACTCGAAATAGTCGAGCACGAAGCAGGCGGCTACAAGATCACTATGGACATGACGCTCACCGCTCCCGGTTGCGGCATGGGACCAGCCATCGCTGAAGACGCCAAGATGCGCCTCGAAACCGTCCCTGGTGTCAGCGAAGCCGAAGTCGAGATCGTCTGGGATCCACCTTGGAACCAAGACATGATCACCGAAGAAGGCAAAATGGTGCTCGGGTTGATCTAGACCTCAAATTTCAAAAGCGGAACGTGCAAGCGTTCCGCTTTTTTATGCGCAAACCAACAGGTCCTGATCATGCTCAACACTCCCGAAGAAAGAAGTCACAGTTTTGTAACTAATTGACAGTCAGATGGTGATATTTACTCCCTAAAATTCGAATATTGCCAACTGGCACTGTTCTTGCATAAAACACGATTTCAACTGTTTGACTACAACTCATCGACTGATTTTAGCAACGGACCTGAAAGTAAGATCACATCACTGAATCATTTATAAAATATCCGACACATCAATTATATGCGAGTATCAAAATTACACTACGCGATTTCCACACTCGCAATAATCGTATTACAGACAGTCCACTCTCAGACTATAATGGGATTGGATAACAGAGCGGGAGGTATTGGTATTCTCGTAGATGGAATTGATGTTGCCGACCTCGGAACGGCCACAGCAACGGTCTCTGTCCCAACCTTCACAGGACTCACCCTCACGGTAGTCGGATTAAATTCGGATACTGGATCTTCAGATCCCACTTTGAATAGCACTGCAACATCCATGGGAATCAATGCAACAGGCGACGCCGATACAGATGCATATGAAGCAGTATTCAACCAATCTGTAACGTTCAAGTTCAATCAAGATGTCGAAGTATATCAACTCGATTTCACGACCTTCGACAGCGGAGAAGTATTTAATTTCGCAGGCACGACCATTACGAATTCAGCTCTATCAAACGGAACATTAGATACTTTTGATTTCTCAACCCCCCTCTTGATTAATGCAAATACCAATTTCACGCTCCAGGCTACCGCAGGCACAATAGGTATTGAAGCCTTCACTATTTCGGCCGTCCCCGAGCCAGGCACCTACGCCCTACTTTCAGGAATCTGCGCGCTCGGTTTCGTGATGCTCCGTCGTCGCTCTCAGTAATCACAGCAACATAAACTTTACGCAAAAGGCCGTCGGATAATCCGACGGCCTTTTTCATGTATTAATCCCTGACTTTAGTTGTTCAATCCTACTCCCAGACGACCTCTAAGTATGGAGCCAACGTCCCCGACGAAACTTCCTTACTATCCAGCTTCCCGACATTATTCGCCTGCTCATCCAGTGCGATCGAGAACGTGCCATTCCCAGTGATATACGAAGTCACATCAATCGAGAACCATTCACCCACGACCGCAGCGCCGCTGCCTAACTCAAGTCCGACGGTTGGCTTGTTATTCCAAATCAGATTCAACTCAGTCCATGGAGTCGTTCCATCGGCTAAATAGTTCGAAGTCGCCAATGCCTGAACTTGAGAAGTCAGACTGCTCGAATGCAGCCAGAGCTTCGCCGACGTCACCGTGCCCACTCCTGCCACGGAAAACTGGAGGTAACCAATTCGCTCAAAGTTACTCGCATCCATCTGCCTTAACTCAATATAGTTCACTCCTCCCCAAGGTGCAGTCGGAGCCGACTCCTTGGCATAGGTATCAGCTACGACAGTAAAAGTATCCATCGTGCCCGAAACCGAAGCCTCCACCACCGTGACCTGTAACGCTGCAGTTTGCTGTGCACCGAGCTCATCCGTCGCAGACACCATAAAATAATTGGCCCCCAGATCCGCGATTAAGGGAGTGCCAGACAGCGCCCCCGCGGTGCTAACCTGTAGCCACGCTGGCCCTGAAACTTTCGAATACGTCCATGACGCTCCCAAATCTGGATCTGTTGCTGAGCTCGCAATAGTTGCCGAATACGACGCATCCACAGTCCCGTTGCTTGCAAGAATTGGATCTGCAGCGAAACGCGGCGCTTGGTTATCGTCCACCTCGACGGTATAAAATCGCTTCGCTCCCGACATCGTGACCGAAGCCGCTCCACCGACGACCGACTCAAAGCCACTCACCTCCAACCAAGGCGACACCAAATCGTCATTACTCAACACGCGATAGGTGACGGTGCTCGTTGCTGGCCAGTTTAACTCGAGTTGAGTTGAGCTCGAACCTGCAACCATTAGCGACGGCACGCCTAGATCTGCAGGAGGGGCTTTCGCTGCGGAGCTTTGTAATTCAGCCATTCCTTGAGTGGTTGGTTCTGCTCGCATAGCAACAGAGAGTTGGTGTAGCACAGACGCATAATCGGCATCCGCAGCAACATCGACGGTCTCCAAGCCTCCCACTCCTTGGTAGTCGAACAGATTACGCTCGGCCACGATGCCAGAACCATTCACCCACTCGATCAATCGATAGCGCTCGCTGCGATACGAATAGCCACTCAGTCCATTCTTATTGAACTGACTCATCGCACCACCATTCACCGAAACATCTGCATCATTCAGCACTGGCACGAGACTGCGCCCACGTAATGGACGGCCGGTTATGACTGTATCACTCAACGGTTGCTCAGGTATCGGCAAGCCAGCGAGCTCACAGAGAGTCGGATAAATATCTACGGCATTGACGGGGCTATTCGATTTCGCCCCTACGCTTGGGTTGCGTGGATCATACACGATCAACGGCGCAGCCGTCGCACGCTCTGTCGCGCCATGCTTCGCCCAACGCGTATGCTCGCCGAGATAAAAACCATGATCGCCCCACAGAACAACGATTGTCGTTTCCGACATTTTCTTACCTACTTGCACCGGATCATCAGTCGCCGCCAATTTATCTAAAAGGTCTCCCACCAACTTATCGACAAACGACACACAGGCATAATAGCCATGCCGCAATTCACGTGCCTGCGCATCGGTCGGTAACCCTGTAACATCAAAGGGCTCATAACCACGCAACTCATCATTATTATCTAAAGTTGCTTCGAGTGCGGATGCTGGATCAACGTTTGCAGGGTGATCAGTAAAAGTCGGCAGCGGAATGTCATCAGTGTAGTCACCATTGCCATTGGAATCATACTGATCCCAATACTTCGTAGGCGCTACGAATCCCAAATGCGGTTTCTTAAAACCAACAGCTAGAAAAAATGGTTTAGAGCCAGAAGCTATCTGATCGATTAGTGATAAGCCATTGGTTAAAATGATATGATCAGTGAAGTCCGCATCCGTATCGTTCGCATAATCGACAGCCGGCTTACCTACTGGATTATACACATTGGTTTCTTTGACCCAACCAAGCGACCACGAGGCAGGATCATCGACGGTATTACCGTCGGCATACTGGTTATTCGTTAATGTCGTCCCTGGCGTGCCGACGGTGCGATTATCGTGAAACTTTCCGGAACAGGCCGTCTCGTAACCATTGTTCTTAAAGTGCTGTGGCATCGTGATGACATCCGGCAAATAATCCGGATGACGAATCGCCTTGAAACCAGTCACGCCCGTTTCTTCGGGCATCAGACTAGTCGTCAACGCCGCACGCGATGGCCCGCACACCGACCACTGCACATGATGGTTGAGAAAGGTCGTGCCCTGCCCTGCGAGCGTATCTATTTCAGGCGTGATGGCCAGCGCATCGCCATAGCAACCAAGCGTAGGCACCAGATCATCAATCGCAATAAAGAGGACATTAGGACGATCCACGGCAGACAGCGTCGCAGCACTGAGCAACAAGAAATAAAATAACGGTTTAGGGAACATAGGAATTCTAGGAGTCTAGGGGCGACGACCACACACATGTGCTATCGACGTGAACGCTGTAAGGTCTTCATCCCCTGCGTGGCAGGATCAGCACGTAATGCACCGGCGAGTTGATCAATCAGATCGGCATACTTCGGATCATCGGCCAAATCGACAAGCTCCTGCGCTTGGTCTTGCAGATCAAATAAATCAACCTCCACAACGGCGCCTGATTTTATCCATTCGATATAACGATAGCGCTCTGTCCGATATGCATAGGCGCTATGCCCCTTTGAATTAAAGTGACTCACAGATCCGACGTGCACACTCGCCGCAGGGTCTTTCAACACAGGAACCAGGCTCGTGCCACGTAACGGACGCCCGCCATCCACGTCGGCTGATGTCGGTTGCTCCGGAAGCGGAAGTCCTGCGAGCTCACAAAGCGTCGGATATAAATCAATAGCGTTCGCCGGGCTCATCGTCTTAGCGCCTGACACCGGATTACGCGGATCAACGATAATTAACGGAGCGGCTGTCGCACGCTCCGTGATCGAGTGCTTCGCCCAGCGATCATGCTCCCCGAGGTAAAATCCATGGTCGCCCCATAGGACGATGACCGTCGTCTCATCCATCATTTTTCCGCCCTGCACAGGGTCTGCTGTGGACGCCAGCTTCTGAAGTAACTCTCCGACGAGATGATCGATAAATGAGACGCAAGCATAGTAACCATGGCGTAGTTCACGAACTTGCGACTCAGTCGGCATACCCGTTTTTTTATACGGCATGTAACTCTGCAGCTCTGAGTTGTTTGCTAACACCGTTACCATCTGCTCGCTCGCATTCTTCGGAGTATCGTCAAAATCAGGCAGTGGAAAATCGTCATCATAGCGACCATTGCCATTATCGTCATACAAATCCCAATACGGCGTTGGTGCGATAAAAGCTAGGTGTGGTTTCTTGAAACCAACCGCTAAAAAGAATGGCTTATCGCCCGCAGCCATTTGATCGAGCAAAGCCTCGCCCTTCTTTAAAATATTATAGTCAACAAACTCTGCCTCATTCGCATTCGCATAATCGACGGCGTTATGGCCTTTAGGCGAATACCCTTTGCCTCCTCCATTCTTATATGGGATCGACCACGATGCCGGGTCATCCAGCTGACGACCATCGGGGAACTGCCCCTTGCTCGACAATGCCTTAGTCGAATCACCGACCGTTCGATTGTCATGAAATTTACCAGAGCACGCTGTCTCATAACCATTCGCCTGAAAATACTGCGGCAGTGTCACTACATTTGGCAGCACGCCACGTATCGGTCTGAACCCAATCACACCAGTCTCTTCTGGCATTAAACTAGTCGTCAAGGCCGCACGCGATGGTCCGCAGACAGACCACTGCACATGATGGTTCAGAAACGTCGTTCCGCGTGATGCGAGTGAATCAATCTCTGGTGTTTTTGCGAGAGAATCACCATAGACGCCGATGGTCGGCACTAGATCATCAATCGCGATGAAGAGCACATTGGGACGATCCGCAGCAAACGTAACGAGCGCCGACAGGACAAATGGAAATAACAGGGCAACACGCATAATATGTGGGGGCTAAATGAGATCGAGAACGCACGTGTTACTCAACTTTCGACAATGTGAAGTCATCAATCGATACAACGTCACCTTTCTGCCAATTCGTCTTACCATTGGTAATTTGCTGTAAGATGCGATACCCACTGAGCACCGTGCCTTCAGGGATTTCAGCATCGGTAACCGGATTAATCTCATCTTCTTCGCCAAGCTGAAGAAAGATCTGCATCGATCCAGGCTTTCCGGAGTTATCCAAATCATAACGAATCCGCACACTAAGCGGGTCTGGCAAAACAATACGATCGATCGAAGCAACCGTCGTAAACCTATTCGCATCCCCTGCTGCAGAATATTGAATTAAAATATGCTTCTTCTCGTAACGAAGGCGCACCCCGCCCAGTAATCCATCATCATTTCCTTTATACCGAGTCTCCTTGGTATCTCGAAAATCGAACCCAATATTAGCAGACCCATCGACTTCAAGTGTGTTCGCAAATGCCGCCGAAGTATACGTCCATGAAACTTCGTAAACTCCGGATGACACTGGCCCCTGCGCAAATGCATTAATCAAAAAAACACCATCGGTCTCACCATCTGGAAAGAATTCCATGCGGCCTTTTTTAACAGCAGCAGTCGATCGACTTACAGTGCTGAGTAATGTTCCTTTATCACTCGAGGTCCCATCGATCGTAGTGCCATCGGCCTCAGAGAAGGTCCACGTTTCCAACACTTCCGCCGAAAGGGGCGAAAGCAGCATACTAGTAATCAATACAAGTGTTGAATTTAATACATGTTTCATAATTTGGGGTAATAGGGGGTTATTTGATTTAATGTGATTCAACCTCAATAAAGCTGTTAAACCATATCGGTCAGGCTGGAACGATGACTGAGCCCATCGTCAGTTCGATGCGAACGGTGCTGCCAGCAGATGCGAAAGGAATGATATGACTGTCTGTCGGTTGACCATCGATTATAACCGATGCCACGCCTTTGGATACGCCTGACGGGTTTTTAACAGTAATTTCATAAGTCGCGCCGCGGTATTTACGAGTCACCTGGAAGCCGTCCCATGCCTTCGGGATACATGGATCGACAATCAAACCATTGTGCGATGGACGAATTCCGAGAATGTATTGCGTCGCAGCTTGATACGTCCAGGACGCAGTGCCGGAAAGCCAACTGTTACGTCCAAGGCCAAACTGTGGATGCTCATCACCGAGGATATTCTGGGCATAGACGTATGGTTCAATCTCGTAAGATTCCATCGTGTCATTCTTCGTAGCCGGATTGATTTGGCTGTAATATTCAAAAGCACGGTCACCGTTACCAAGCATCGTTTCCGCAATCATAATCCACGGATTCGAGTGAAGGAAAATACCGCCATTTTCCTTAGCACCTGGAGGATATGTGCTCACGCCTCCCTTCTCTGGGTCGAAGCGTGTATAACCTGGGCCACTGAGCTTAATACCATTTGCGGTATTCAAGTGAGTGTTAACGGAATCGAGCGCAGTCTGCGCACGTTCCTCTGTCGCGAATCCAGAAAGAACCGGCCACGATTGACCATTGGTAAAGATTTTACCTTCTGCATTTTCCTTCGAGCCAATGGGATCACCATTTTCTTTAAAGTAACGAGTATACCACTCACCATCCCAAGCGTGCTCATTCACACGCCCACACATAACTTCCCAGTCGTCCTGTAGTGTATCGGCCTGAGCGTCCTGCCCAAGGTGGCGAAGTAACTCGATCAACTCGCGAAGTGCCACGCCATAAAGATTCGCATTGAAGAGACTCTCCGCCTCGCCAGGTAAATTGACGGTATCATTCCAGTCAGCAAAACCGAGTAGCGGCAAACCATGCTGCCCAACATTTGCCTTCGTATAGGCAACCGAACGCATCAAGTGATCCAATACTGTCGCACTCTCACGCTCTGCGAGCGGGAGGACTTTATCATAATAGGTGATCTGCTCATCAAGGAATCCATAATCGCCAGTTTCCTTCACATAGCCACAGACAGACTGAACGATCCAAAGATGATCGTCGCCATACACTTGCTTGTCACCCTCTTCACGAGAGTCGCCCTCATTCGCCTCCATAGTTAGAGGGAAGAATTGGTGCATCGCAGAACCATCAGGGCGTTGCACACTTAGCAGCTTACGCATGAGCGCCTTTGTATCATCTGGCGCACTAGAAAAACAGCCCATCACGTCCTGCGAAGAATCTCTAAATCCGATACCACGTGCCCCATATCCGAGTTGATAGAGCGATAAGTAGCGCGACCAGTTCAGCGTCGTATGACATTGGCGCGGGTTATGGATATTGACCATCGAGTTGAAAGCCGCATCCGGCGTGTCGCATTGAATCTGCGAGAGGTAATCCTTCCAAAAAAGATGCAGCTCGGCAAATGCCTGATCAACCTCCGACTCGTCGCGATACCGATCCGCAATATCCCCTAATGCGTCCGGCTTGCCCTGTCCGAGTTGAGTGATGAACCGACGTGATTCACCGGGCTGCAAAGTTCCTAATTTGTGTAAAAGCGCTGCTATATTATTACCGCGGCGAGTCTCGTAATTCGACAGGCTCTCGTTTTGCAGCTCACCTGGAGAACGCCATGTTCCATAACCAGAGTTCCCCAAAAATAGCTCACGATCCGATTGAAAGGAATCCACCGGATAATTCGAAGTCACAAAATTAACCAAACGCTCACGTTTCATAAACGCGAACTGCTTCAGCATCACTAATCCGCCTGCCTGCTCAACTGCATCGACCTGCATGGTCTGAGGCACCCAGTCCGCATTGATCAACTGCTTCAACGCATCGAAGTGACTAAACTCAACCACTGGAATCGCATCCACAGTCTGCGCTACATCACTTTCATTGGTGATCTTAACATCACGAAGCACCACTTCACCATCGCGAGGCACAAAAATCGTCACCTCAGTGCGGATACCGCTAAAGCGTGAAATAATCTTTTGATACGACAAACCAACGCGACACTCGTAACTATCGAGCGCATCAAGAGTCGGCACATAAAACGGCGAAAAGACTTTATACGAACCATCCGCTTGGCGAATACGTAGGTAGAGCGTCTCTCCCTTAAAATCCGAATCTGGCATCTGCGGAATATATTTAAGCATGCGGTTCAACGCAGGATCTTTAGCACAAATCATCGAACCACCGGTGTGATCCACCAAACCTCCGAAATTCAAAGTCCCCACATAGTTCACCCACTTCGCTGGCGTGCGGGGATCCGTAATTACATATTCGCGGTTTGCGTCATCAAAGTGGCCGTATTTCATATTCTAGGTATTCTGGGTATTATTATTAGCAAATAGCTGCAGCACCTCACAAAGACATGAGGCGAGGATATGCATTCAACCCTGCCAATACCCCACCGCCCGATCAAGACACCTCTCCAATCAAAATATATCCATTTTGACTGAAAAAGCGCCCACAAGTAAAAGCGGCACAAAAGACACAGACAGCAAAAAAGCGCTTATTCATCTTTTTCAATTGATATATCATGCGAAAGTGCCCATACCACCAATATGCCCCCTCAAAAAAAAGCCTCACAAAAGAATATTACCCTTAATATCGAAGCCCCGAAGCTCAACCAGCGCTCGATTATCATTGCCCTCGATTGGTATGATGAACGAGTCGTTCGCGGCATCTATAACTACTCCCGTGAAAAGAACTGGCACATCTCACCCTACCTAATCTCCGGACAGTTCGTTCCACACGGATGGCCAGGCGACGGGGCCATTACTTGCTACGGCAACGACACCGCCAGCTACATCGACAACCTGAACATGCCAGTCGTCGACATCAGCTATTTGGACATGCAACGCGACGCCCCCCGAGTCCGTGTTGATAACGATGCAATCAGCAAGTTGGCGGCAGAGCACTTCCTAGCAAGAGGGTATAAATTCTTTGCCTACTACAAATGGCCGGCCGTTGCGGTGAACTCATTACGCCATGAATACTTCATTAAGCACCTGAAAGAGAATGGCATTCCGGATGAGCATATCTTCGAAATCAGACAGTCTCCGCCTAATATGTTTGGTGACTGGGAAAGCCACATCGCAGACATCCTAAAGCAGATCAATGCCATGCCCAGACCACTTGCGGTATTCACAGGGCAAGACAATCTGGCAGCGAGTCTCATCGAAATGTGCCTACGAGTTGGCATACATGTGCCCGAAGAGATCGCCATCTTAGGAGTCGATAACACTGAGCTGTTATGTGAAGGATCGCCCGTGCCACTCTCGAGTGTGCGCACACGCCTCACCGAAGTCGGCTACCAAGCCGCACGCCAATTAGACCGTCTCATGAATGGAGACATTACCAACAAAGAGGCGCCACTACTAATACCGCCGCACGGCATTGTCAGCAGACAAAGCACGGACATGCTCGCAATTGAGCACCCCGCGGTCGCCACCGCAGTCCGCTATATCAAACAGCATTATGGCGAGCCAATTACCATCGAAGACATTATCGAATACACGGGCCTCTCCAAACGTGGCCTCGAAAAAGCCTTCGAGAAACACCTCGGCCGCACACCAGCCAGCGAGTTGCGCCGCATACGACTCGACGAGGCCAAACGCTTACTCACTGAGACAAACGAAAAAATTGATTCCATCGCACTGGATTGCGGCTACAGCAACAGCTCCAACTTGAGCTGCGCCTTTCGTCGCGACACGCAGATGTCTCCACGCACCTACCGTGTAAAATACAGTAAACCTGCCGAAGACATCGACTAACCCAGCAGGACGCATTCACACTGAACGCGGTGATTAAATCAGTGCGAGAAAGCATTCACTGATAGAGTCGAATCTGTCAGAGTCACGTTATATGAGACGCACCCTACACCTATCGATTGGCCTGCTCACGCTCGCTCTTAGCGCTGTCGCCGCGGCGCAGAAACCTAACATCCTAGTCTTCCTCGTCGATGATCTAGGCACCTATGATGTCGGCTGCTACGGCTCATCCTTCTACGAGACACCAGCTATCGATGCACTGGCCGCACAAGGCCAACGCTACACTCAGGCCTACTCCGCGCACCCACGCTGCGTGCCCTCACGCTACGGTTTCTTTACCGGACGATTCCCAGCACGCGACGGCTGCCCCGGTAACACTTACAATGTAGCTCCCGAGGAGCTCACGCTCGCCGAGGCGCTCAAAGCAGGCGGCTATCGCACCTTTTACACAGGCAAATGGCACCTCGCTAAAACACCCGAGGAAATGCCCGAAGCCCAAGGCTTTGATATCAACATCGGCGGTGGCCATGCAGGCGCCCCTAGTAGCTACTTCGCACCTTACAACAATTCTAAAGACCCGCACCATCACGGTGGAAATCTCCCCGGCCTCGAAGATGCCCCCGAAGGTGAATTCCTCACAGATCGCCTCACCGACGAAACCATACAATTCCTAAAGAACCACGTCGCGGAGGACCCAGACCAGCCCTTCTTCGCAGTGCTCGCTCATTATGCTGTGCACACTCCCATCGAAGCAAAAGAAGACTACACGGCATACTTCACCAGCAAGCTCGGTAAGCGTGGCAAAGAAGCATTCATCCAACGCGACGGCACAACCAAAACACAGCAAGACAACGCCATCTATGCCGCGATGATCCGTAGCACAGACGAGAGTATGGAACGTGTAATGCAAACTCTCAAGACACTCAACATTGCCGACAATACACTCATCCTATTTACATCCGACCACGGGGGTCTCTCCAACCGCGGTGCAAGCAATAAGCGTAAACTTCCGACCAGCAACCTCCCACTCCGCGCTGGCAAGGGGCACCTCTACGAAGGTGGCACACGCGTGCCTTTTATCATAAACTGGCCAGGGGTCACCACTCCTGGCAGCCAAAGCGACGCACTCGTCACAGGCACAGACGTCTATGCCACATTACTTGAAGCCGCTGAGCTCCCAGCGGAACCGGAACACGCGATTGATAGCGTCAGCATTCTGCCTGCCATCAAAGGCGAATCGTTTGAACGCTCGCCTATCGTATGGCACAGTCCGCGCCCACGCCCCGAGAGCACAGGTGATCGCGCAGCCAGCGCACTACGCGACGGCGATTATAAACTCCTCAAATTTTATTACCCTGAGGTGCATTACGAACTCTACAACGTCACCACCGACCCAGGTGAAAACCAGGACTTATCCAAAAGCCAACCGGAACGCTGCAAGCAACTCGCAGCACTCCTAAACGCAAAGCTCACTGAACTAGCAGCCATCGATACCTGGCCGACTAAAAAGCGCCCAGCCAAGTAAATCGTAACCCTAAAGCAGCGTATGGATGTCAATCACCACCATACCCGCATTTTGCGCCGCTTCCATACCCAGCTTCGTATCTTCAAACGCATGGCAGCGTTTCGGGTCCACTCCGATCAACTCAGCTGCGCGCAAGTATGTATCCGGCGCAGGCTTTGAGTTGCTCACACACTCAGCTCCTACGATGGCGTCAAACCAATCACGGATACCCAGCGTCTTAAGAATCTTCTCAGCCACCCACTTCGGACTGCCAGTCGCAATCGCCATAGGAATGTGTTCGCGGTGAAATTCTGCAATCGCTTTAACTGGCACGATAGGTTGCACATCGACCAGCAACTCTAGAAACAAATCTTCCTTCGCTTCCGCGATTGCCACTGCATCGACTTCTTTGCCCTGCTCTGTTGCAAGCATCTCAATGATCTCCGAAGCAGGCACACCACCAAGCGCATAAAACCGATCGATAGGAAGCACCAGCCCATGCTCCTTCATTGAGCGCGACCACGCCTCAAAGTGTGTTGGCATCGTATCAGCAAGCGTGCCATCCATATCAAAAATCAGGCCATCGTAATCGTGGTGCAGGTTTTCCATACCGCCCACTAGAAAGCTCAAAAACCACATGGCAAGGTAAACCAATCCCTTGGACGCGCTCAAGAAGGCTCGCCAGCCATGAATATTCCGCTTTCAGTTTCCAGACATCCTTCTGTTCAATATGTTACGCTCTCTTAGAAACGCATTCATCACAGGCATCGTCGTCATTCTGCCACTCGGCGTGACGATGATCGTCATCCGATTCCTTCTCGATAGAATCGGCACACCCACTAGTAAATATTTCTTCTGGTTCCTCGACCCCGAACTGCGCGACATGCCCATCGTGGAAATGGGACTAGAGATGCTGTCCGTGCTCGTCGTCTTATTGCTGATCACCCTACTCGGTTATAGCTCACGCATTTTCATCGGCCGCTTTATTCTCAACAGCATAGAGCACCTACTCGACCGCGTCCCCTTCATCAACACCGTCTACCGCTCAGTCAAACAAATCGTCCAAACCTTCAGCCAACAAAAGAAAGCCGTCTTTCAAGAAGTCGTGTTAATCGAATATCCGCGTAAACATTGCTATGTTCTAGGCTTTCTCACCAGCACCGCAAAAGGCGAAACCCAGGACGTCACGGGCGAGCACATCGTCAACGTCTTTGTTCCCACCACGCCGAACCCAACCAGCGGCTTTCTACTCATGCTACCTGAGGAGGATGTCACACGACTGCAAATGACCATTGCCGACGGCATGAAGCTCATCATTTCAGGCGGTGCAGTCGTGCCCAACGGCGAAAATGGTGAAGCCGTGACGATCAACAATCCCGCCGAAGCCAGCGGCACCGAATGAGCAAGCCTGCCGTAACCGAGCGCGCCCTCGTGCTGCGTATCGCTCCCAGCGGAGAGTCCTACCTAAAGGTCGACATCCTCACAGCAGAGAGCGGCACCTTTCTCTGCCTCAAGCGACTCTCAAAAGCGAAGCACCAAACTGCCGCGCCCGACCTGTTCGACACTGCAGACATCCACTTGGAAACATCGAAACAAGGCACCGCTCGTTTCGTCAACGACTACCAACTCGTGCACCGACGCAGCCACATCGGCCAATCCTATCGCAAACTGCAGCACGCCTCCGACTTCTGCGCACTCATCGCCCAGAACGGTCCACACATGGCCGACCACGCTGCGCTTTACCAAATCACCGAGCGCACCCTCAATGCCTTTGCCGAACGCGACCTACCAAGCATCGTCTTTCTCAAAGCAGTCTACATACTGCTCAAAGACGAAGGCTATCCCGTCCGCGAATCCTGGTGGCCACAACTGCCGCAACACCTACGCGAAGTTGCCAAGCAACTCATCAATCAACCCACACCTAACACCGCCGAGCCCGAACACCTCGAAGCCTGCACCCAGATTACACGACACCTGTGCCATTGGCTCCGTCGCGAAACAGATCTGATGTTGCCAAGTGTGCTACAGTAGAAGCGGCTTCCGGCCGCTTCTACTGAAACAGCAAGCGGCTGGAAGCCGCTTGTTCCCAGTATAACAGCAAGCAGCTAGAAGCCGCTTCTACCGATACTCGGCATGCCTTTGTATATATTGCTCGATACGATATGCAGCATGCGCAGAACGGAGAATATGATCATAATATTCCTTCTGCCATAAAGCACCTGAACGCCCGATCAATAGATTGATCTGATTCGCAGAATACGACCTCCAACTGTGGAGAATCTCCGACAGGAAATGCGGCTCACGAGGACAAACTAAAACATGCACATGGTTCGCCGCGACCACTGACTCGCCCAAGTCATAACGCTCACCATCAAAATGCCTCAAAGCCTCTTCAACGACTCGGCGGCACGCCTCCCGCTTTAACACGCAACTACCCTCTCCAGCATCAAGCCAGCGCTCCATACGAGCTGAAAACAATTCATAATACTCAGCCCGCTGCTGATCATCATGTGGCTTCGGGTTATTACAAAGCCACCGATCCCGCGCCAACTTCCAATCGCTCAATTTGGATTGAGGCACCGAATCAGCCAGGCGAAAAGTTACAAAATAGGTCACGTGCTCCTGCCTCCAATGCGGCAAATTTGCAGCAGTCTTGTCCACCTCGACAAATGGATTCAGATATTGGTAGTCCATCGGCTACAATCAAAGAATCAGATGGCAAATCAAGCAACCGTAGAAGCGGCTTCCAGCCGCTTTTCTTATGCACTGCAAGCGGCTGGAAGCACGCTTCTACCCTACTTTCCGCCCGCGTTGTAGCGTTCGATCCAAGCCGCGCTCCACTCTGCGTAATCATCGGCTTCAATATGCGCGCGTGCCTGCTCCATTAGATCCAAGAAGAAGTGGGTGTTGTGAATCGACAGTAGCGTGTGCGCCAACAACTCCTTCGCCATGACGAGGTGCCGCAAATACGCGCGACTGAAATTCTTACACGTATAATTATCCGCCTCCATGATCGGATTCGGATCATGCTTGAAACGCTCATTCTTAAGATTCAACACACCGTCTGGAGTAAAGACCGAGGCATGACGCGCAAGACGCGTAGGCATCACACAGTCAAACATGTCCATTCCCAGACCGACCATCTTCAAAAGCTGTGGCGGCGTGCCGACTCCCATCACATAGCGTGGCTTCTCTTTCGGCATGACCGGCGCAGTTGCTGCCACTTGACGAATCATTTCCTCCTCGGGCTCGCCGACACTCACGCCACCGATCGCATAGCCTGGGAAATCCATTTTCGCCAATTCACGGCCACAATGCTGACGCAGGTCATCATAGATCGAGCCTTGAATAATTCCGAACACATGGTGCCCCGATTCAATGAAGCCATCTTCGGTTGCATGCTCGAGGAACTCACCTGCCCAACGAATCGTGCGTGCCACTGCGGCTTCGCACTCTTCCCGCTCACAGGGGTATGGAGGGCATTCGTCCAGCACCATTGCGATGTCCGTATCCAGGTTCTTCTGAATTTCAAAACAGTTCTTCGGCCCAAGAAACAACTTACGCCCGTCTAAGTGCGAGCGAAACTCGATCCCCTTCTCGGTGATCTTACGAAGCTTCGAGAGGCTAAACACCTGAAAGCCGCCGCTGTCGGTCAAGATCGGCCCCTTCCAGTTCATGAACTTGTGCAGCCCACCCATCTCCTTCACGAGATCCGAACCAGGACGGATATTAAGGTGATAGGTATTGCCCAAGATGATCTGCGAACCGACCTCTTCGATCTGCGCAGGCGTCATCCCTTTGACGGTGGCTTGTGTGCCGACCGGCATGAAAATCGGAGTCTGAATGTCGCCATGACGTGTTTTGAGGACACCACGACGGGCCGAACCGGATTCTTTGAGCAATGTGAACATGGCGCAGGAGTTAGAAGCCTGAACCCAGAAGTGAGAAGCAAAAAGAGCGGTCATTTTTTGAGGGGTATGATTCTCGCAAGCGTCGTAATTTGTAGGGGCTTTGCTTGCGAAGCCCGCGAAAAGGCCACAAGCAAGCGAAGTCCTGTAACGCCTCCTACGTTCGCGGGCGCCGCAAGCAGCGCCCCTACTGGTTCTTCACTCACCATACGTGATATGCGAAAGTAGCCCCCAAACTAACCCGAGCACTAGACCCGCCAAATGAGCCGACGGTAAAGGCACCACCCCAACCCCAAGGTCGCAGACAAACAAAGTCGCGCCGCTCCAAAACTCATAGCCTATTTTTAGAGCCACCCCGACGACTGGCAGCACACCAAACAACCAGCGATCCATCGAACTACCACCGCGACACAGTCCCAAGCAATAGCGAGTAAACAGCATCGTATCCAAAGCGGATAAGCCACGATACTCCTGCAAGCCTGGCTCCACCCAAAACACAAAGATCGAGATCAGCGGCGCAGCCAACAGCATCCAAATCCACAGACGCATGCCCTCCTGCCTCCACAGCAATCCAGCAAAGACGACAAACATCAGCGCATCCCAAATAAAATGCTCGGCCGTATAATGCAGCAAATGTCCCGTCCACAAGGTGTGCCACTGATGCGACGCCAACGCATCGACCGTCAGCGCACACCCTTCCAGTGGCTGTAAAACAAGCAGACCAATGAACGGCAGCAGCAAACAAGCCAACCAGCCCCAGATAGCCGATTGACGAGCAATGCCCCGAACTCCAACTGGAGCTCGGGGCAGGATGTATTGTGAGCGATGCATGCTTAGATCTTTAGCTAAAACGGTGAGGGAGGGACGAGCTCCGCCTCGTCTTGCGGTGTGGTAGTGCTGTGGTTGAGTGCTGAGGCTCGGCGGACGGCGCAGAGGCCGTCCCTCCCCACACACTCAGCAAATCCGTATCAACCGCGCCACTTTTCACAAATTACGATGCGTTTGAGTATGATTAGCACTTACGCCCACGTCGGCGCATCCAAGCCCCAGCTCCGACAAAGCCGACTAGCAACACAGACTCGATACCAAAGGCACCGCCGCCTCCGCCGCCACCAATCCGTGGAGCCTTCGTCTTAAACATCGGCTTCGATTGATCCACGCGCGTAGAAGTCACAGTCGAAGACTCCCCCCCAGTTTGCTGACGCTGAGCCTGAGCGGCACGCTCCGTTGCCACACGTTCTTGATTCTTGCGATCAATCCCATGACGCTGAAAGCCTTCGCTCGACAGCACAATCATGGAGGTCTCATCCGTCACCAATTGATAGGCGACGCCAAGATCGCGCACACTATCCTTCGATTCCTTTTCACTGACCTTACCGATACTGCGGTCGAGCTCGATTTGCTCGATCTGACTCATTGCCCACAACCGGGCGAGTTCAGGATACTCCATGCTCTGCTTCGGGAAATCCACGGTGGTTTCATACACCTGATCGCCCGTGCTCTTGCTGGCCTTCAATGTTAGGTCAGCCGGCCCGCCCTCTGCATAGCGACCAAACACCGAGAGCTGCTGTCCGCGAAACACTTTACCCGAAAAGTCCTGAGTCAATTCGCTCACGCGTAGTCCCTTCACCTTCAGATCCACATTCAGCAAGGCTTCGTAAGCGATCTTCTCCTTCGACATCAGAATCTTTCCCACGATGTCATCGGCATTCGAAACCGAAGTGTAGAAACCATCCGAAGCCTCACAAATCGTGCGCATCAACGGCCAGTTTGCACTATTCCCCATGAGGAAACCAAACAGACGCACATCATGCTGCTTCATCAAGGCATGAAAATCAGCGGGATCAATCGAGCCAGTATTGGTCACGCCATCCGTCACCAGAATCACATTCGTCGGGCGATCATTATCGATCGATTTCAAACCAAGGCGCAGTCCATCATACAAATTTGTGCTACCATTCACTTGTAGGTTCGCTATTTTTTTCAGTAACTCATCCACATTGTCAGGTGTCAAACTCACCCAATCACGTGTCACATTTCGAGCGCGGTTCGCAAACGTTACCACATGCACGCGGTCTTCGGGACGCAGCTGCCCGATCGCTTTTTCAACACCAGCGCTCAGCGTTGCAAGTTTGCCACTCATGCTGCCCGATAAGTCTAGAATAAACATATAGTCCGCCCCCTGTGTGATCGGTTCAAGATCCACGCCTGGAGTCAGCGTCATCAAGAAGTAGCCCGGCTCAGCGCCTTCCGGCTTATAGGTCAATAGATCCACACGTCCCGGCAAATCCTGAGCTAAACGATAATACACGACCAGATCCTGATTGAGTGTGCCGTCTGGTGAATCAAAGGACCATTTAAATGCATTGGAGCCCTCAGGAACAGGATCACCGGGAAAGCCTTTGATCCGCACATCCTCCAACGGATATCCGGAATGCACTGTGACTTCAGCCGAGAACGAGCGCTTCACTTTGTCATTACGTGTCCAGAACGACTCACCTTCATCATCCGTGCCCCCCTCTTCGATAGGATAGACATAACGTCCCACTCCTAAATCAATTTTCAATGGCTGATAGTAAACCACCTCGATCAAAGTCTCCACCCCTGGTCGAATTGGAAAGACGTGAAACTCGAAGCGCTCATAACTTTCCTTCGAGCCCATCCCCACGTCATTACCCTTGGATTTCTCTTCTTCATAGATCCGCTCGGCATCAGAGCGCGGAATGACTTCACCTTCCAACAAAGTCTCTCCTGAGTGAATCGTAATCTCAGACAAACTCGCCGATTCCGGAACGGGGAAGGCATACAGTGCCTCCACATCGTGTGGATTTGGATTTGAAAATGTCTGCTGCACCACAGTGCGGGCAAACCCATCCGTGATGCGAACATCCACATGATGATCGAGAATCTCAACTGGCTGATCCGCACTCCCGACAGGAGTTAGAATACCAGCAGCTGAGCCAATAACAGGAAAAACCGAAACGGTAGCGACCAGTAATCCACTGATCCAACGACGTCCGGTGCGTGTGAGTGATAGGTATGTATTATTTTTCATAACAACACTCTCTAAACATGCCCCGTGCCAACTATCGCACACAAAACCACAAAGCGCTGACAACAAGACACTTAAGCTTTACAATAAAAACACACCGAAACGATTCATCATTTTACGATAGCATTATGTGTCATTATTCATTACATAAAAAGCCATGACTCGCGACCAACTAAATACCCTACTACGAGGGGTGCACGCGCTCTTTGTGCTCAACCCCTTCAGCGATGCACGGGCCGATAAAGAAGCCGAAATTCTAGCCGAACTTGGTCCACCGCCAACCGAACCCAGCCAAGCGCCCACCTTCTCACCACAACTCCACACACTGATCCGTTGGCTTGAAGCGGCCGAACCCGAACTACTCAAACTAGGCAGTGCTGGTAAACTCCCCAAGAAGTGGAACGACGCGCTGCCGTCCTTCGCTTTCTTCAGCCTCTACCACCAAGTCGCCGCTGACCTCGATCGACTCATTCAGCGTAATCAAGAAGACCTCCCTAAGAACCGCGCACTCTTCCGTAAAGTTCAAGACGGCATAGCCGAGCGCCACACTTTGATCGCCCACGCACCCGATCGCATTTGGAACAGACCCGAGCACCTACTTGCCTGCTTCTACCAAGTGAGACGCGCCTACTATTTCATCCACCACGAAATCGCAGGGCAAAGCCAGCCAATCAAAAAAATGCGTATGCAGATTTGGGAGAGTGTCTTTACCAAAGACATGATGAGTTATCAGCAATGGATGTATGATGCAGTCGGACGCTTCCCGACACTCGTTCTCGGCCCATCGGGCTCAGGCAAAGAAGTCGTCGCACGCGCCATCGGACTGTCCCGATTCATCCCTTACGACATCAAAGCAGGTCGCTTCATCACATCCGCACAAGCGAGCTTCCACCCCGTTAATCTCGCGGCACTCTCGGAAACACTGATCGAGTCCGAACTCTTCGGGCACCGCAAAGGTTCTTTCACTGGTGCAATGACTGACCGCGCAGGACTGTTCGCCACTGCTGGTAGTTATGGCACCGTCTTTCTCGACGAGATCGGTGAAGTCAGCCAGGCCACACAAGTGCGCTTACTACGACTCTTACAGTCCGGCGAATTCCAAGCAATCGGCGATAATCGACCAGCCTACTTCACCGGCAAAGTGATCGCCGCCACACACCGCGACCTGCATGCTGAAATGCGCGACGGACGTTTCCGCGAAGACTTTTACTACCGACTCTGCGGCGACCAAGTCAGCACCGTCGCACTCCACGACATCCTACGCGATCGCCCCGAAGACTTAAGCACATCCGTCAATTACATCTGCACAAAACTCTTTGGCAGCGAAGGCGCGCAACACCTTTGTAGTCGAATTTTGAATACACTTGAGCGCGATGTTCCAAACAACTATACATGGCCCGGAAACTTCCGCGAACTAGAGCAAGCCGTGCGCAACATCGTCGTGCGCGATGAATATACTCCCGTGCCTAGCCATGCAGCGGAATCGATCGACGACATCCTGCAAGGCAGCCACCACACGCTCGCCGAATGGAATCACATCTACGTGCAACAAGCATTCAAAAATGCCGGCAGCTACCGCGAAGCCGCCCGCCGACTCGATGTGGATCAGCGCACGATTAAAAAGTGGGTCAGTGAACACGGCAGCTAAAGCAGACGCACGGATCGAAACCGCTTCGCGGATTCCGCTACAAAAGAATCTCATCATTCGTAGCGGACTGGCGAAGCCATTTCGAACACATGAACCTAAGCCTTACACACGCACGGATCGAAACCGCTTCGCGGATTCCGCTACAAAAGAATCTCATCATTCGTAGCGGACTGGCGAAGCCATTTCGAACACATGAACCTAAGCCTTACACACGCACGGATCGAAACCGCTTCGCGGATTCCGCTACAAAAGAATCTCATCATTCGTAGCGGACTGGCGAAACCATTTCGAACACAGCAACCTAAGCCTCACACACGCACGGATCGAAACCGCTTCGCGGGTTCCGCTACAAAAGAATCTCATCATTCGTAGCGGACTGGCGAAACCATTTCGAACACAGCAACCTAAGCCGAACATACGCACGGATCGAAACCGCTTCGCGGATTCCGCTACAAAAGAATATCATCATTCGTAGCGGACTGGCGAAGCCATTTCGAACACATGAACCTAAGCCGAACACACGCACGGATCGAAACCGCTTCGCGGGTTCCGCTACAAAAGAATCTCATCATTCGTAGCGGACTGGCGAAGCCATTTCGACCACATGAACCTAAGCCTCACACACGCACGGATCGAAACCGCTTCGCGGATTCCGCTACAAAAGAATCTCATCATTCGTAGCGGACTGGCGAAACCATTTCGAACACAGCAACCCAAGCCTCACACACGCACGGATCGAAACCGCTTCGCGGGTTCCGCTACAAAAGAATCTCATCATTCGTAGCGGACTGGCGAAGCCATTTCGAACACATGAACCTAAGCCGAACAGGCGCTCTGTCCGAAAATTCCCGCATGAACGACCAGTGCTTTAGCTGCCGCCGAGCACCACTTCCTTCGGATACGAAACCACATCCACACCGGTCGAAAAATGACAACGCGGCTGATCCTCTTCGAGCGTAAAGCCAACTGATGCCAATAAAGCCGATGCATCCATTTCTGCCTCCATCCTTTGCAATGGCCACGGCGCATGATGCACCTCTAAGCGCAAGACCGCACCACTTCTAGTCGCAGAATAAAAGCAATAGCGCTCCGTCGCCCAATGTTCAAAGGTCCCGGCAGTCGCATAAAAGACGTCTCCGCACGGACGAAACTCCCCGTCAAAAGTAACACCGTCCGATAGGCGACGACTGCTAAAATCAAAACCACCCGCCACGCACTGATGCAGGACTTTCGCATTATGGTAAGGTAGGTGATACAGCAGGCACCCGCCGAAAACAACAGGCCATGATTGCGCATCCAAGCTAAAAAACCACACACCCTGCTTCCCACCAACCTCGACATAGGTTCGCACATTCAGTTCACCAAACGAGGAAAACAATGGCATCGCAGGGAACGACCGCCACATGACATCGTGCATTCGAAAGGGAACCACCCCCAACCAAGCCGAACCATCATACTCCTGCACTGTCACACCAGCAGGCAAACGCGACTCAATCGCCGCCGCAGGCACTCGGTAATGTATGAATCCCAAATCCACCCAAGACTGCCGCCATTGCCAACCAAACTCTGGCAATGGCCATGGACGATGCCCTGCAGCTCGTAATGATGGATGCTGCTTCGTCATACAATTAAGGACTAAGCGATCGGTCCATCACAACGACCATCGGATCGGCCATCCTCAGCATCAATCGCGCCCACCATATGGTTGAGCTCCTCGTGGCTCATCACCCCTTTTGCAGTGAGCACTCGAATCATAGAGGCCACGTATAATTTTAATTCTGCATTCTCCTGCACCAGCGCATCCAGCTTCTGATCCTGCGACATATCTTTGCGATACGCTGAGCGCAACTCGCCCTTTAAACGGCGAATCTCATCTTCCGTATCCTGAATGTCTAAGCGATTACCGACATCGCCCAATAAAAGTGTTCGTCCCCAGCCCATAATCGTTCCCTTGTATTGATTAATTTAATTCGTCGCCCGAACCAGGCTCTGAAGATTGCACCTTCAGCGCTTTATCGCGGTTCTTTTCATTGTCCTTCTTCATACTGAAATGCAGCCACACCCCACAGACAAAGACTAGAATCACGCCGCACGCGAACAACACCAATAGGCTAAATATTTGATTGATCATAGGGCTCGATTTACTTTGCAGGGCGTAAAGTGATCGTCAGATCAGATGGATCCGACTCTTCATAATCATGAGTGATCGTTTTATAATCTGCCGCTCCCACTCGAATCTTGCACTGCCACGAAAACAGTATCGATAAACGCACACGCCCTTCGCCCAAAATCGTCATCTGATACTGCGGCTTTATCTCATCGAACGAATACATCGGCTCGACCCCGACCGTCACTTCCTGGAGCGCAGCGCCCTCAGCATCTACAATGCTGAGCGTCACCTCCCGAAGCGTCAGATCGTCCACACTCATCTGCAACGATTCAGAATCGCTCCAAATAATCAGTGCTATCACCACCAAAATAATTAGCACAACCCCCGGAACGGCAGCGATTGAATCAGTTATAGATTTTGCGACTCTCATTTTAATATCGCCCAAATGCTTAGCCTAAAAATCAACCTACAACAAGGACAATCCACTTGCGACTTATTCAAAAAACGACAAAGCCCTCGAATACACACACCTACACGATATGACACTCAATGGTATCATACCAAACAGTGTAAAAAACAAAGTTCCCGCTTCAGCCGCCCTCTTTCAGCTTTCCACTTTCAATTTCCCTCTCTAAAAGCCTCCAAATGGACAGCGCCCTATTTGATTATCACCTACCCATGGAACGCATCGCACAAGAGCCCGCGGCTCAGCGAGATGCCTCACGCTTGATGGTCGTCGACCGCAAGACTCGACAGGTCACACACACCACTTTCGCCCAAATCGGCGAGCATCTGCCCGCGAACGCGCGCTTTTTTCGCAACAACGCGGCGGTGCTGAAGGCGCGCCTGTTCGGCAAGCGCCCGACAGGCGGCAAGGTCGAATGCCTGCTCCTACAGCCAGCCGAGGACGCCGTCACATGGTGGTGTCTGCTGCGCCCAGGCAAAAAGACACTGCAAGGCGGCACCTTCGGCATCGAAGGTGAATACACCGCAGAAGTGCTAAATGCTGGCGAAAATGGCAACTACCGTGTCCGCTTCCACCCCGTGCGCGACGAATCGGTGACCGATCTTTCCGAGCGTCTCGGCATTATGCCACTGCCGCCCTATATCGAGCGCACACTCGACGATCCACGCCGCGACAACGACAACGAGCGCTACCAGACCGTCTACGCCGACTACGATAAACGCGTCGCCGTGGCCGCACCGACCGCAGGACTCCACTTTACGCCCGACCTCATTGCCCAACTCGAAGCCCGCGGCGCGCACTTCCACGACCTCACCCTGCAAGTCGGCATCGGCACCTTCCACCCGATCCAGGTAGACAATATCCTCGACCACAACATCCACCACGAGTGGTATGAGATCCCGGCCAGTGCCTACGAGTCACTCAAACAAACCGAGCCCGGCCCACGCGTGGCCGTCGGCACCACCTCGGTGCGCTCAATCGAAGACGCCATGGCTCGCACAAAAACCGCGCCTGACACCTGCCTCACACCCTCTGGCTCAGTGCAGGCGGAGGCCGACATCTTCATCTACCCGCCCGCCCGACTACAGGCAGTCGATGCGCTGATCACTAATTTCCACCTTCCAAAATCGACGCTACTCTGCCTCGTTTCAGCATTTTTAAGCCCTGGTGACGACAAGGGAATCGAGTGGCTATTGGAACTTTACGCAGAAGCAATTAAGCGTAACTATAACTTTTATAGCTATGGCGATGCCATGCTCATTTTATAACCCCTTAATGCCCTCTATTTCAGTTACTTCATTTTTTTTAGGAATAAGCTGCAATAGGTGCCACTCACATGACAACAGAAACCAATTTGAACTTCGAAGAAATAGTGAGTGCCTACTACCAACCGCTCTATCGTTTCGGCTATAGTCTAGCTAAAAACGAGCATGAGGCAGGCGATTTAGCCCAACAGGCCTTTTTCATATACGCTGAAAAAGGTAGCTCGCTGCGCGATAAATCGAAGGTCAAGTCTTGGCTCTTCACCACACTTTACCGCGAATTCCTAAAACGTAAACGTAAGGACTCTCGCATGGACAGCTACGAGCCCGAAATGCTCGAAAATGCGGGAGGTGCCATTGAGCCTCACGTGCGCCGGACCATGGATGGCAATCTCGCCGTCGAAGCCCTCGAAGAAGTCGACCCTATTTACCGCGAGCCAGTCTCGCTCTTCTATCTCAAAGACCTCTCCTACAAAGAAATCGCCGAGATCCTCGATGTGCCCATTGGCACCATCATGTCACGTCTCTCTCGCGGCAAAGCCCAGCTTCGTGAGATTTTTAAACGCAAAGAGACTGAAACGTCCGCCAACACACTTTAAGCTATGGATCGCGAAGAAGCACAAAACATTCTCCAGCTCTGCCGCCCCGATAATATCGAGGATCGCAACGACCCGCTAATCGCGGAAGCACTCGAGTTGCTCAGTCAAGACGCCGCACTCAACGCATGGTTTGCAGAGCAACAAGCCCTCGATAGCGAAATCACCGCCAAGTTCGACCAGATCGAGCCACCAGCTGATCTGAAAGCATCGATCTTGGTAGGCATGCGTGCCCACGCAGCTCAAGCGGAGCTACTCATCGGCGATACCGTCGAAGACGAAGAAGAACACGAGCATATCATCCCGTTCCCACGCCCTGCCAACAGCTCAGACCACAGCTCCGCATTGCGCCCATGGATGGGAGTCGCAGCGGCAATTGCCATCGCAGGCGTCGTCCTACTGCTACCAGTTCGCAAAGCACCTTCCCAGCTCGCCAACAGCGATACACCCGAGAACGGTCCAGTCATCGCCACCGCTGGCGTGCCTAGTCTCGTCAATTTCCTCGCGGATCAAATCACTGAATTCAAGAAAACCGCGCCCTTCGAGAAAAAGGCTCCGCAGCACTCCGATCTCCAACAATACTTGGACGAATCCGGCAAGCCCAGTCCAGGCCAACTGCCAACCGAACTCGAAGGCATGCCCAGCCTCGGTTGCGTCACCTTTAATTTCAACGACTGCGACGTCAGCATGATTTGCTTCAAGCAAGACGGCTCGGTCTACCACCTGATCACTACAGGCAAAGACACCTGCCCAAAGACTTACTCGCAGCAGCCAGCCGTCTACGAGCACGGTGGCAAAAGCTTCAAAACATGGTCTCAAGGTGACAAGATCTTCCTCATCTGCGTCGATGGCACGCAGGAAAACCTACCAAACGCTGCCCAATAAATATGAAACAAGCACTTCTCACGATACTCGCCAGTTCAGTTGCGCTAGTCTCTGCAAACGCAGAAATCGAAACTTACAAAATCGACCCAGTTCACTCCTCGGTTAATTTTGAGGTTCGCCACTTCGTCTCAAAGACCACGGGCTCCTTCAATCAATTCGAAGGCACCATTTTATTTGATGCGAAAGACCCAAGCAAGAGCAGCGTCGAAGCCACTATTAAAGTGCCATCCGTCAACACCGCGAATGAGAAGCGTGACACACATCTGCAAGAAGACGACTTCTTCAATGCCGCTAAATTCCCAGTGATCACCTTCAAGTCCACAAAATGGGTGGCCGACGATGACGACAAGGATGAGTTCGAAGTCACCGGCTTACTCACAATGCTTGGGGTCAGCAAAGTAATCAAACTCGAGGTCGAACTACTCGGCATAGGCGAAGGTATGAAAGGCGCACAGCTTTCTGGGTGGGAAATCGAAACCGAACTCGACCGCACCGATTGGGGCATCAACGGCGGCAAGCCAGCAGTCGGCACAGACGTTGACATCACGATCAACATCGAAGCGATCAAGCAATAGTCCAACTTCGTAACGTATTCAAATTTACAAAAAAGCCACGGCAATGACTGCCGTGGCTTTTTTTTGGTTGATCGTCCACTTTTTGGGAACAATTGAGTAGCGCGCGCAAAGAGAGTGACAGACCTCGCGCGAGTTCGCGACAGATCCTATAGCGGCTGTAGCGATGGCACGCCAGTGCTGTCGATGGATACTCGATGACTGATCCTACGACGGCAGCCGCTCCTAGCAATCGACCTACCCCTGAATCCCCAGCTTTTCGAGGATGCGGTCGAGATCTTCGTTGCCAAAATATTCGATCGTCAACTTCCCCTTCTTTGCGCCGTGCTTGAGCATGCAACGCGTATTAAAGTGTTCACCGATACGCTTCTCTAGATCACGGATCACCGTTGCTTGGGCTTCCGCCGATTTAGCTTTTGCCTGCTTGGTGGTGCCGGAGCTTTCCTTCAAATTGCGAACTTGCTTCTCTGCCTCACGCACACTCATGCCGGTCTCGATGATACGGCGCGCAAGCAATTGACGATGCTCCTCACTTTCCAACCCGAGCAACACCTTCGCATGGCCAGTCGAAATGAGACGACGACTTAGAAACCCTTGTATCTCATTACCTAGCGATAGTAAGCGCAGCGCATTGGCAATCGATGCGCGCCCCTTACCGACACGCTCAGCCACTGCCTCTTGCGTCAAATCGAAGTCACGCACAAGGCTCGCATAGCCCAATGCTTCATCAATCGGGTTGAGATTTTCACGCTGCAAATTCTCAATCAGTGCTAAGGTCGCAGACGATGCATCACTGGCCTCAATAATACGCGCCGGCACATTCGCTTCCTTAAGATACTCAAATGCACGCAGACGGCGTTCGCCAGCAATCAGCTCAAACTGCTTGCCCTTGGCACGCACGACGATCGGTTGCAGCAAGCCTTCAGATTGAATGCTCTTCGCCAACTCCTCAACATGCTTCGGATCGATCTCACGTCGCGGTTGATACGGATTCGCAACGATATCTTTAATCGAAATATCACGATAGCCGAGCGCAGACACCGCAGCTGTGGCCACCACTGGCGCTGGAGTTTTCGCGGATTCAGGTGCCAGTGCCGAAAGCTCAACCTTTGGTTTTGCTGCAGCCTTCTTTACTGGAGGGGCGGCTTTGGTCGGAGCCGCCTTTTTGGCGGTTGCACCAGTCGTGCCAGAAATGAGGCCACCTAGGCCACGGCCGAGTCTGCTTTTAGAACTTGCCATAATTATTGTGCAATCGGGATGAAAATGGTTTCGCCAACACGTAGATCCTTTGCGGGATTTGTGATTTTGTTGGCATTCTGAATATGCTTCACTGTTGAGCCGTGCTTGCGTGCGATACCGCTGAGAGTGTCGCCACTACGCACGACATAGGGCTTACCAGTCTGCGGATAGTCTTCGGAGAAATGAACCTGAGGCGCCACATTCGGCGTGCTACCGACCACCTCGGCCATGTTCTTGAAATTCGTATCCACCTCTTTGCCCAGCACATTGATTTGGCGCGTCACCTCAGAGATGATCTGTTTCTTCTGCGTTTCATCGGCTTGGCGATACTCGCGACGCAGCGATTCAATCGCAGAGGACATACTAGAGAGTTGTGCTTGCGTGTCGCGGTTCGACGAGGCCGCGGCGACTTGAGCACGTAGCTTTGCGTTCTCACGGCGCATGTCTTCCATTTCGAGGCGCATGGTTTTGAGTTGCTGAGCGAGCAGATTCACATCTTGGCTCAAGTTCGCAACGGAGACGCGCAAGTTATCAGACTGCGCGGATAAAGTAGTATTAACTGAGAGGGCTCCTAAGAGGATCGCGAGAGCCACGCGAAATTGCGTCATCATATGTCATTTGAAGATTGAAGCGCACAGGGAAAAGTCAAAGCCAGAAAAGAATGTGGCCGAGAAAGTCGCGGTGCTTGCCCTCAGCGGCGCAGCACCTATACAAATTCAACCATGGCCACGACTAGCAGTTACTGGGTGCACGACCTAAGCCCCTTCCTTATACGCTTCCCCGAGAATTCAATCGGGCTGGATGGCATCCGCTATTACGGGCTCTCCTACCTCTTCGGATTTCTCGCCGCATGGGCGCTCCTGCGCATCTATAATGCCAAAGGTAAGTTCGCCATCGACGCAGATGCGCGTGCCACGCTCATGACTGCAGTGATACTCGGGGTGATCGTCGGCGGTCGTCTCGGCTACATGCTGCTCTACGATTTGGAGGCATTTCTACAAAATCCGCTCCTGCTCCTTAAAGTGAACCAAGGCGGCATGGCCAGCCATGGTGGTTTCCTCGGTGTGCTACTCGCGGTGGTCTGGTTTGCACGAAAATATAAATATATTTTTTTCAAGCTCGGCGATGTCATCGTCACCCTCGCACCACTGGGTCTCTGCTTTGGGCGCATTGCCAACTTCATCAACGGCGAACTCTGGGGACGTGTCACTGACGTCAAATGGGCAGTCATCTTCCCGGACAGCCCAGCGGTTTATAATGCGGCACTGCATATCTTCGCGCCGGAACCACGCCACCCGTCACAACTCTATGCGGCAGTGCTCGAAGGCGCCCTACTCTTTGCCTACGCGCAATGGCGCTTCTGGCGCACGAACCCGCCTGCAGGACAACTCGGCGGCGAGTTCCTCATCGGCTATGGCATCGTCCGTATCGTCGGAGAGCTCTTCCGTGAGCCAGACGCCGCACTCATCATGGGGCTCAGTCGCGGCCAGTTCTACTCGATCTTTATGATTATCGCAGGCGCACTGATCATTCGAATCGCACGGCGCAAGCAGACATCGACCAGCGCTTAGCGGAAGCAAAGCACTGGCACATGACAACGACGCAGTAATGTAGTCGTTGTGCTACCGATCAATAGGTCACGAATCCGGCTGTGTCCATAGGCTCCTGCGACCAACAAATCGATTTTCGAATTTTTCACATAGTCTGCGATCGCCACCTCGGGCTCGCCACTCAGCACTTGGCAATTAGGATACAGGCCAGACGCATTCATAACGCGCTCTGCTTCGGCCAACTGTGCTGCGGCTTCGTCTTCTTTATGCCCTTCGACCGCAGTCACCACATGTAAATTAAACGCTCTGAACAATTCAGACTTGGCCATAAATTCGAGTGCCTTCTGACAACTATCGCCACCATCATACGCAATCGCCACATTATCAATCGGCCGAAAGTCCCGCGATGTGACTAAGCACGGCTTACTCGCAGCACGCACCACACGCTCCAACATCGAGCCCAAGTGCTCAGTCGCAAAATTCGCATTCTCGCCACGCTTACCAATCAATATTAGATCCGTCCGCTCGGCGTAGCTTTCGATCGCATCGGTTAACATGCCAGTCTCATGGTGAAACGTGACGCGTTCCGTCATTCCCGCCGCTTCGAACACGCCCATCGCAGACTCTTCGACAAACTTAGCCTTGTGCTCCTCCACCTCCTGAAGTTGCGAGATCATTCCCTCATATGGCTGAATCCCCAAACTACCGCTCAAATCACCCACCACGGGCACCTCAAACTGCCGTAAATCCGTGACATACAGCACCTCGACGCTGGCTCCCGTTTGCTTGGCAAGCCATGCACCATAACGGCAACACTCTTGAGAATAATTTGAGCCATCAGTGCAAATAAGTAGGTTCTTCATCGTCGATATGGGGTTGGGGTGAAAACAAGAATCGTTCGTTTTACTGCGATACAAATCATGCAATCGAATGCCCTAAATAGCAACGAAAAAGCCGCAATTCTTACGAATCGCGGCTTAGTAAAAAAAACGAAAAGTGACCGAAATTTATGCCTTCAACACGAAACCATCGGGCACGACAGTCCCTTTGCAAACGACCAGCACACCATCGCGAATCGCAATATCCACGCCTTCGCCAAATTTATCAGGAAGCCCAGCTGGATCAAGCACCACATTCTTACCGATGCGGACGTTCTTATCAAGGATCGCATGCTTGACGACACTGCCCTCGCCGACGCCGATAGAAGGGCGACCAAGCGCGGCATTCTCCTCTAACTCGTCTGTGGTTTCAAACCAATCAGCGCCCATCATCACAACGTTCTCCAAAGCCGCTCCGCTATGCACGACCGAACGCACACCGAGCGAGCAACGCGTCAGCGAACCATTCGTCACGATGCAACCGTCAGCCACCACTGCGCGATCAACCTTACAAGAGTTCAACTTCGAAGCAGGCAACAGACGAGCACGTGTATAGATCTTCGCTTCTTCATCAAAGAAGTTAAACGGAGGAATCGCATCAGTGAGGCTCAAGTTCGTATCGAAAAACGCCTTAACGGTTCCGATATCTTCCCAGTATTCATCAAAGACGTAGCTGTGCATCTTCTCTTCACCAAGCAGCCCAGGGATAATTTCCTTACCAAAGTCAGTCGAATCAGTCGCAAGCGCATCCTTAAGCGCCTTGGAGTTGAACACATAAATGCCCATCGAGGCCAAGCAGTAATCTTTATCACCAGGGTTGTGCATTTTCTGACGCACACTATCACCCACCGAAAGTCCCTTGATCACTTCTGGGTCTGTCGGCTTTTCAACAAACTCTGTGATCTCAAGATTATCATTGATACGCATCAAGCCGAGCCCTTCTGCCTCATCGAGTCCAAGCGGCTTGGCAGTAATCGTAATCGACGCACCAGACGCATCGTGCTCGCGCACAACATCTGCAAGATCCATGCGGAACAGTTGGTCGCCAGAAAGAATCACATACAAATCGTCATCACTGGTGCCTCCAAAGTGATTCATGTTTTGGCGAACTGCATCCGCAGTGCCTTGATACCAACCATCACTCGAATCAGTTTGCTCCGCAGACAAAATATCCACGCACCCACCGCCGAAATAGTCGAACTTGTAGGACTCTTGGATGTGTCGGTGTAGCGAAGCGGTGTTGAACTGCGTCAACACGTAGATCTGGTTCATTCCCGCATTCAAACAGTTACTAATTGGAATATCGACTAAGCGATACTTACCAGCGAGAGGGACAGCTGGTTTGCAACGTTCTTTAGTTAAAGGGCTTAGACGAGAGCCGCGGCCGCCTCCCATGATAATGCAGATAATCTTACGCTTCTTCATATATAAGTATTCGGGGTTAATAGAGTTTCCAATTATCTTGATTAGTAGCGTATCTGGCGCTGAATTGAAGCTTTATGTGTGGAATAGTTGGATATATCGGCCGCGATCGAGCGGGAAGTGTGATGCTAGACGGACTCAAGCGTCTGGAATACCGTGGTTACGACTCCTCCGGCGTTGCAGTCTGGACAGATGACGGCATCAAACAGACCAAGCGCACAGGGCGCGTCGTCGAGCTGGAAACGGCTCTGGGCGATGATCTCGGCGGCACGCTCGGCATCAGCCACACACGCTGGGCGACCCACGGAGATGTCACCGAAGCCAACGCGCACCCACACACTAGTAGCGATGGAAAAATTGCACTCGTGCATAATGGCGTGATCGAGAATTACAACGGCATGAAGAAATTCCTGACCGGGAAGGGCTACAGCTTTCAATCTCAGACAGACACCGAGGCACTCTGCAACCTGATCGCCTATCACTATGCGAAGGAAACCGAGGCTAAAGATAAAAACCGCTTCCTTGAATCGGTGCGCAAGAGCCTCCGCCACGTCGAAGGCACCTACGGTATCGCCGTCATCTGCACCGATTTCCCGGGAGAACTCATTGGCGCTCGTAAGGGCTCACCGCTGATTCTCGGCCTAGGCAAAGGCGAAAACCTCCTCGCTAGTGACGTCAATGCCATCACGCACTGCACACAAAACGTCGTCTACATCAACGACAACGAGGTCGTGCACCTCAAGGAAGACGACTTCTCCATCACCACCGTCAGCAGCGCCAGCGTCGAAGCAGTCATTCACGAAGTGGACTGGGATACCTCCGAAGCTGAGCTCGGTGACTACGATCACTTCATGCAGAAGGAAATCTTCGAGCAGCCAAATTCATTGAACAACGGCATGCGCGGACGTTTCTCAGACGACGGCAGCACCGCAGTCTTTGGCGGATTGAACCTCAACTCGCAAGAACTGCGCCAAGTCGACCGTATCCTCTTTCTAGCCTGCGGCACCGCATGGCACTCCTGCTTGGTCGCGGAATATCTGATTGAGCGCTTTGCCCGCATTCCGGTCGAAGTCGAATACGCCTCCGAGTTCCGCTACCGCAACGCACCGCTCGATAAGAATACCCTCGTCATCGCGATCAGCCAATCAGGCGAGACGATTGATACACTCGGCGCACTGCGCGAAGCCAGACGTAAGGGCTACCGCACACTTGCAATCAATAACAGCGTCGGTTCCACCATCGCCCGCGAAAGCGACGGTGGCATTTACCAACATGCTGGACCTGAAATCGGCGTAGCGTCGACCAAGGCATTTACCTCGCAAATCATGATTTGCGCAATGCTCGCCCTCTATCTAGGCCGCCTGCGCGACCTGAGCTATGGCGACGGTATCGACATCGTCAAAGCACTCAAGAAAGTGCCCGAGCAGGTCGAAGAGATCCTCAAGCAGAACGAGAAAATCAAAACGATCGCGAAGAAATACGCAAAATACGAAGACTGCCTCTTCCTTGGCCGCCAACTCATGTTCCCGATCGCTCTGGAAGGCGCACTCAAACTGAAAGAAATCTCCTACATTCACGCCGAAGGTTATCCTGCAGCTGAAATGAAGCACGGCCCGATCGCTCTGATTTGCGAAGAGTGCCCGAGTGTGTTCCTCGCTACCAGTGGTGAAATTTTCCAGAAGAGCCTCGCCAACCTGCAAGAAGTCAAAGCGCGCAAGGGCAAGGTCATCTGCATCGCAACGGAAGACTGCGAAATGCCGGAAGACTTGGCCGACGACACCATCATCGTCCCAGAGTGCCACGAAATCGTCACACCGATCCTCATGAGTATTCCGGTTCAACTCTTAAGCTACCACGTCGCACTTGAGCGTGGTTGCGATGTAGACAAGCCACGTAATTTGGCGAAGTCGGTGACGGTGGAGTAGTCGACCCTAATTTGGCGAACTGCATCGTATGCATCGGTCACTGATAGTAGGCTCCTACCACCTGACTTCTAACGACTCCTTTAAGGCTTCCAGACGAAACGCCACGGCATCGCCGCCCATTCAGCTCCCGCATAATCGACTCCCACACGGGGTGTCGCGCTGATCTCGTCGGCGCTCACCTCTGCTTCGACATCTTCGATCCACAGACCGCCGACGCGAGTCAGTAGCTTGTCATTAAACGCGCTGGTAATCTGAAAGTGCTTGGTCAAACGCCCGGGCCCTTCAACGCCCTCGACTCCTCGAATAAGAACCGCGGCAGGGTAACCCTTCTCTCGAGTGGTGACATTGAGCAGCCAATGCACACCGTAGCAAAGGTAGATATAGGCACGTCCCGGGGGGCCATACATCACCACATTGCGCGTCGTAGGTCCCTGGCTCGCATGCGAAGCGCGATCCTCGAAGCCATCATACGCCTCAGTTTCGCAAATTCGTGCACGAATAATTTTACCTGAATCCAAGCGCCGGCAAAGCTGCTTACCAAGCAACTCGCGGGCAACGTCCAACGTTGGCCGATTAAAAAATGCCTTACCGATCACGCGTGCCATTAGAAACTACGCTCCTTAGTATCGACCACCAGCGTCACCGGCCCGTCATGATGCGCTTCGATATCCATGTGCTCGCCAAAGCACCCAATGGGCACTGGTTTACCCAGAGCAGCCGACAATTCCTGGACAAACTGTTCATAGAGCGGAACCGCTTGCTTAGGTAAGGCCGCACGGTTGAAGGATGGTCGATTTCCTTTCTTTAAACTCCCAAATAAGGTGAACTGGCTAATTACTAGCGCCTCACCCTCGATATCAAGTAACGAATGATTCATCCGCCCTGAATCATCCTCAAAAATACGCAATTTTACAATGCGCCCGACCAGCCATAATACATCCTCGGCACTGTCATCCTGCCCCACTCCGAGGAACACCAAGACACCCGCATGGATCTGTCCCACCGTAGTGCCTTCCACCACAACAGAAGCTTGAGAGACGCGTTGAATGACTGCTCGCATAAGGTTCAACAAATGCACCCAAACAACAGTTCATGGCCAGCAGAATTTTAAATGAAATAATACAAATGATCCGTCAGGAAACATTGCCAAGCGAATGAACAACCGCAAGGCTTAGCACCCAGAGATGAACAAGCCGGAAAATACAGAACTCGACGAAAATAGTATGCTCCTCAAAGCGTCCCCCAAGCGCCTCTTTGAAAGCCTCATGGAGCAAACGGCAGATCGCATCTACATTAAGGACAAACAGAGTCGATTCGTAGCAGTCAGTCAGGCACTCGCCGACATGCACGGCTTCGCCGATCGCCATGAACTGGAGGGAAAGACAGACTTTGACTTATTCTCAATCGAACACGCGCAACAAGCGTTCGACGACGAACAAAAGATCATCGAGACCGACAAGCCACTAATTAACATCGTGGAAAAAGAGACTTGGCCCGATGGCAGCACCACTTGGGTCACCTCCAGCAAAGCACCTTTACACCTGAACTCTGGCAAACTCGCAGGGATTCTCGGTATTTCACGCGACATTACTGATCAAAAGCTCGCACAAGAGAAACTAGCGCAAAGCGAGCAGCGACTACGCGAGCAAAACGCGATCATGAGCGCCGACTACGAAAGTGCTCATAAGGTGCAAAGCGTGATGATCCCAGGTCGCGTGCCTAAGATAAAAAACATTAACATCGCCTACCTCTGGAAACCGATGACAGCCGTCGGCGGCGACCTCGTCAATTTCCCCCGCAACCCGAACAACTGCCTACTCTTCTACTTAGGCGATGTGTGTGGACATGGTGTGACTGCCGCATTCTACACCGTGCTGCTAAAATATCTAACTGCGCATCAAGGCGAAGTCTATCAGGACGATCCGGCCGCTTTCCTCAATGCAGTCAACAAAGAGATAACTGGCCTGTTAAAATCTGGCTTCGTCACCGGCATGGCAGGTCACTTTAGCCGCAGAGAGGAGGACGGCAGCCGCACCTTGCACCTCTCGAATTGTGGACATCCACTCAACCTCGTTTACCGAGCAGCTACTAAAACAATCGAATCGATATTTCTCCCCACCGGTATGGTCATGGGCCTCCCAGGTGGCACGGCGTCCGACAAGTTCAACCTAAAACTGGAAAAAGGTGACCGCTTCTACACCTATACCGACGGCATCCTCGAAGCGAGTAATCCAGCAGGCGAAGAATTCTCACGCCAAGGACTCGAAGATTGCCTCTTGCAGCATGCCGATCAGCCAATCCAAGAGACACTCAACATACTCTACAAAACTGTCGAGGAATTCACAGGAACGACCGATCAGCAGGACGACATCACATTGCTCGCCTTCGAGCTGACCTAGTGCCTCTATCTCGCATGATTCCACATCACCGACGCTCATGGGAAACTGCCCAAACCTGAAGCGCCTTTAGCGTTGAGCGGCACAAACATTGAACGCTCAACATTGAACGTCCAATTTTGAATAACAAAGCGCATTCATTCAATTTGCCCAGGTTCACCGCAACTGACGACAGAGAGTTTCATTGCTACGCCACCTCCGGACTTCGGCGAGCTCAGTCGTGCCGCAGACCTCCGTCGACGTTCGAAGTGAGCGTTCAATATTCGATGCGCGTCGCCTGATCCACCACACTTAGGATATAGGCCGACGCCGTCTCGGTGCGCAGCACATTGGCTCCCAGGCGAACGGCTTTAAATCCGGACTCGCGCAGCAGATCATACTCCGCCACGGAAAAATCACCTGCCGGTCCGACGGCCACCACGATCTCGTCCAATGAGCCCGCGTGCTGCAATGTTTCGAGTAAAGGCCGACTGCCCTCCTCCAAACTCGCCACCACACGCAACTCACCGTCTTTGATTGGACTCGCCTCCAACCAATCCTTCAAACGGCACGGCTCTGGCAACTCAGGCACGTAACTCAGCCCACATTGCTTGCAGGCCTCAATCACCGTCAGCTGCCACTTCTCCATTTTCGGTGCACCATGCTCCCCTTGATCGGTAAACACTGGTTGAATCACCGACGCACCGATCTCCGTCGCCATACGCAGAATCAGATCCATCGCCTTCCCCTTCGGCACGGACTGGAGCAAAGTCACACGCGGACTCGGCACGGGCACAGACTCGACCGACTCCACCGCAACACGCACCGCCTTACCATTCGCGATCTCAATCGTGCCGAGATAACGCGTGCCCTTACCATCTAGCACTTCGATCGTCGAACCAACCTTTGCACGAAACACTCGCACCAAATGATGACTCTCACGAGCATCGAGGGTCAGGAAACCTTCACCCACCGTAGCCTCTGGAAATAAAAATGATCGATAACGTGCCATGCCAGTAACTTGAATCGTTCCTTCGCCCCAGACAAGCCCCCACTCTTACAGCTTCTTCAATTGATACCCTAAGCGAGCTGACAAAATAAACGCCGAAATACACAAGCCCGCTGCCAAGCCGATCCACAAACCAACGGCCCCAACTTTCAAATAAAAGGCTAGATATATCCCAATCGGAATCGATAACACATAAAACGATACCGCATTGATCCCCGTCGGCACCAGCACGTCATGCATCGCACGCAACGCACCCATCACAGTGACCTGCACCCCATCGAAAATCTGAAACACGCCCGTCAGCGTCAAAAACGACGCAGCCAAAGCAATCACCTTCACGTCATTGGTAAATAGACCCGCAATCGCCTCGCCAAAGAAAAAGAACGAACTCGCCGAGATAGTCATCACTCCAACAGCCATCAGCGCCGCCCCGAGAATGATACGCACACAAGTCGCCTTCTTCGCACCGCCCAGCGCATGCCCCACGCGGATCGTCAGCGCCATCGACAAGCCCAGCGGCACCATAAAGGTGGTGGTCGCGCACGTCAGCGCGATCTGGTGCGCCGCCAACGCAGCACTACCAAACTGCCCCATCAATAACGCGCAGGCCGCAAATGCTGAAAACTCGATCACAATCTGCACCGAAACAGGCATTCCGATCCGCAATAAGCTCTTAAAATTCGCCATCTGTAGCGGAGCCCACCAGCGCTCCGGCAATCCTACCGACAATCGCTTCGAGCACAGCACATACCACACGACCACAGCCACACCGACGATTCGCGCTAAAAAGGTCGCCAGCCCCGCACCGGTCAATCCCATCTCAGGCGCTCCCCAATGCCCGAATATCAGCATATAGTTCAATCCAATATTCAGCAGCACCGTCCCCAGCATCAGCCACAGCAACGGCCACGGATTGTGAAAGGCCTCCGAATAACTCTTCAGCGCCAACATCGGCACCATCGGGATCAATGACAGCGACAACCATACCAAATACGACGGACTCAGTGCCACCACTTCCTCAGGCTGACCGAAGTGATCCAGAAACGGCAAACACACCAATAAACAGCCCGCCAACACCACGCCTAATAGAACAGACCCGAACAGCCCATGCCGCAGTGACTCACCCGCATCGACCAGCCGACTCCCTCCATACGCATGCGCCACTTGGATCGAGATCGCGACAAACAGCCCAAACGCCAGCACAAAAGCCACATGAAAAATCGTATTCACAAATGCCGCAGCCGCTAACTCCACCGTGCCGACCTGTCCAATCATCACCGTATCGGCCAAGCCCAGAAGCATCTGACTCAGCTGCCCCGCCACAATAGGCGCTGCCAACAACAAAGTTTTCCGATTTTCCTGTAAGAGTGAACGCATCTCTCACCACAGTCCCGCATCTTGCCCGTTTCACAAACAAATAGCGCCTCAAGCGAAGTGACACAGACATTGCTACGCCATCTCCGGAAGACCTACGTCCTGTCTGTTCCCCGCAGCAACACAGGTCTCCCCCCTTCAGTAACCACTGAAGCATGACATCTCAAAATCGCTGATCATCCAAAACAGAATACTATGTAATAAGTTCACCACCCCTACATGAACTTAAAAACGTTTGACAAGATTCCAACGAGGAATATAGCTTAAAGGCTCGAATAACAGCCTGAGCAGAAGGAATTATATCCAGAAACTAGTAGGAGGCTCGATTACGACGACAATGAACATGCCCGGCTATCCATTTTTCATAACCCACGATTCAGACGGAAGTCGCAGTGAAAATGAATAATGAGAAATGAGTCGATGAGGTCAGTTTAAAAGAAATAAAAGAACCCAACGAATCGGACAACCAATGAGTTCCGCTTCCACTCACTCATTGATACCCTGCACGCCCACCCCAAGAAAGCACCCTCTATGAAAAAAGTATACAGCCACCATGACAGCTCAACCGTCGGACTCATCGACGGAATTTTAAACGGCGCTGGAATCCCGACACTTTTGAAAAACTGGACGGGTTCAAATATTACAGAAATCCCGATCCCCATCCTATACCCAAGCATTTATGTTTTGGATGACGCCAATGCACCTGAAGCACAACGGATCATCGAAGAATACTTAAATCACGACGTTACAGAACACCCAGAATGGGAATGCCCCGTATGCAAAAGTGTCGTCGACGGATATCTATCCGAATGCTGGTCATGCCAAACGGAGAAATGAAATCTACATGGATAACTCTTGGATAATCACGATCATCGTAGTGCTAGAGCTAGCGTGGCTTTGGACATTACTCGCTCACTTAAACAACAAAGACTGCAATCCGACCGATAAGATTTGTTGGACACTCGTCTTGCTCATGCTGAACGCCTTAGGGATGGTGCTATTCCTCATAGGAGGCCCAAAAGAAAAGAATGAAGGCCTTTCAGAGGAAGCCCTTAAACGGTCTTTCAATGAAGGCCGACGATAATGTGCGAGACTTAGCCTCGCGCGATTTAACTCTCAGACAAAAATGAACACACTAGCTTTCATACAGAACATAAGTGGCCCTGAAATACTGATCCTCAATTTAATCTGGTTGATTATTGGAGTGATCCCATTTTGGCAGATTTTCAAGAGAATTGGATGGCCTCCGGCACTCGCCTTGCTAGCCGTCATTCCCGGTGCAATTTTTGTGATGCTCTACGTTGTCGCCTTCGCCAGTTGGAAGCAGCCAAACACAAACTAGACAAGTAATCCCCATACGCTCGCGTTTCACTTAAACATGATTGACACGCCAGCATCACCTAAAAAAACAATTATGATACTCACAAATACACCCACAATTGAAGAATACCAAATCACCCACACACTAGGTCTCGTCAGTGGCAACATGGTGCAGTCAAAACACATTGGACGCGACATCATGGCCGGCCTAAAGACGATTGTGGGCGGTGAAATCGAGGGCTACACAGAAATGCTGATCGACGCACGAAAGAAAGCAGAGAGCCGTATGATTCACCAAGCGAAATCACAAGGAGCGGATGCCATTGTGAATGTGAGGTTCACGACCAGTGCAATCGCACAAGGCATGTGCGAGCTGCTGGCTTACGGCACTGCAGTTAAAATTGAAAAACGCTAGCTCGATCGAATCAAATAGTGAGCGGCGCGCTTCGGGAAATAAAATGAAACACCTCCTGATACTCATCTCATTACTTCTCTTTGCAGGTTGCGAGGTAGAGCAGGTCTTACTTCCCAAAGAAGAGGTCCCTATTGGGTATATCTACCCTGAAGGCTCCAGCCTTTCTGTGGATCATGTCGGTTCGGTTAAAGAGTTAATCCAACAAGTAGCGGAGCAAGAAGGCATTCTCATCGAATTCGTAAACTTCAAGGACTTCGACACAGCCCTGAAACTAGGCAATCTAACCTGGAGACAGCTATTTCAGATTGCCCTAAGTTGCGGATCAATATCCTACTCACACTTGGAAGGAAGCAAGACCATTGAAATATCCCCAACCAAGAGCCTAATCAATGAACCCCGGAGACAGATAGCAATTCAACCGACCCATCTTCAACCAGAGGAAGTCATGAATAGATTATACCCGTTGGTCGATGTTGCAGCCAACGAAGACATCGAGGTCGACTCAACGCGACATGCTGTCGTATTTACATTAAGGGCAAGTCGCCTTTCAATGGTCTTTGAGATACTCGAACTTATAGACAAACCAAGTCCAATCAGTCTCGATTCTCTAGATAGCTAGAAAACCATCGGGCTGCGGAACACTGCATATTTTTGCTACGCCCAAAATTCCGACTACACCCCCAAAGAATATCGAGACTCATCGGCTTGACACCCATCAAATGATACGCTTAATTATTTCACATGAAACACAAGCAAAGCGAAATCGACCATCTCTTAGTCGAAGAAGCGCAAGCGGCTTACCAAGACAGCCCCACCCAGTGGGTGGAACGAATCATAGCAGGCCTGCCCGTCGAAGAATTTGACAGTCTGCGTGAAATGCTGGGGCTCACTGTCGAGGAAATGGCACAAAAAATTGGTATTTCCACAGCGACTTTGAGCCGTCGCCGCGCAAAGAAGGAGCCACTCGGCAGCGACCACAGCGATCGATTGATGCGCTATGCCCGCCTCTTTTGGTTGAGTGCTGCACTGTTTAATGGCGATCAACCGACGGGGCGCGATTGGCTGACACGTCCAGCACGTGCCCTAGGAGGGCAACGACCACTTGATTTCGCCGAGACTGAAATGGGCGCACGCGAGGTCGAAGATTTGATCGGGCGCATCGAGCACGGTGTCTACATCTAGCACAATACGCCTTTGGCGCTTGGTAAAAACCGAGCACATCAAAAGTGCTTTCGACGGCGAAGGAGCCTTTCGCTTTGGCGGGCGCTGGAATAGCCGCGGGCAACGCGTGGTCTATGCAAGTGGCAGCCTCTCACTGGCCACGCTCGAAATTCTCGTGCATATCGATCCAGCAGGGCATCTACCAAAACTGAGCGCATTCTCCATCGATCTGCCAGTCAAACGACTACAGGTTGAAGACTACTCGAAACTCGATCATATCTCAGGCGGCCTGCCGTGGCACCTTGGGCAAACGCGTGCTTGGGGCGACGCATGGAGGCAATCACAAACCACACCTGCCCTACAAGTGCCCAGCAGCATCGTGCCTCACGAGCAGAACTATTTGCTCAACCCGAGCCACCCCAGCTTTGATCGCCTCACAATTGGTGAACCACAGGATTTCTCGCTCGATTCGCGATTAAACTAAACGCACAAAACAACGGAACAAAGATCTCCAGCTGAGCTCTTGATTTTTGCACAGAGCTGATTAGCGTCCCCCACTTCATTTTTTACGAACACACAAGAAAACATACATATGAGCACACAAACACCTGAACGCCACGAATTCCAAGCGGAGGTCAAACAAGTCCTCGATATCGTGGTTCACTCCCTCTACACGGACAAAGAAATCTTCGTCCGTGAGCTGATCTCGAATGCATCTGATGCCACTGAGAAGCTGCGCCACACCCAACTTTCCGAGGCAGACGTCTTCGATGCTGATCTCGACCTAGAGATCCAAGTCACTTCCGACGAAGAAGCTGGCACCATCAGCATTCAAGACTTCGGCATTGGCATGACACACGATGAGCTGATCGAGAACCTCGGCACCATCGCACACTCAGGCTCAAAGGCCTTTCTCAACGCCCTCAAAGAAGGCGGCGAGCACAATGAGAACCTAATCGGTCAGTTCGGCGTGGGTTTCTACTCAGTATTCATGGTCGCTGACTCGGTCAAAGTCTACACCCGCACTTGGCAACCAGAAGGCCAATGCCTCTGCTGGTCTAGTAACGGCGATGGCGCTTACGAAATCGAAGAGGTCGAAGGCGAACGCCGCGGCACACGCATTGTATTCACTCTCAAGGACGAATACAAAGACTTCGCCAAGAAGGATCAGCTCGAAGGCATCATCAAACGCTACTCCAGCTTCGTTCAATTCCCGATCAAGGTGGATGGCGACGAGTTCAAGACCGTCCAAGCACTCTGGTTGAAGAGCAAGAACGAGATCACCGACGAGGAATACACTGAATTCTACAAATTCCAGGCCAACGCCTTTGACGAGCCGCGCTTCCACCTGCACTTCGCAGCGGACGCACCGATCTCAATCAACACCCTCCTATTTGCTCCAACGGAAAACATGGAAGGCTTCGGCTTCGGCCGCATGGAACCAGGCGTCGCGCTCTACTGCCGCAAGGTGCTGATCGACAGCGATCCAAAGAATCTACTGCCCGATTGGCTCCGTTTCGTGCGCGGCGTGGTCGACAGTGCGGATCTGCCACTCAACATCTCCCGCGAGTCCATGCAGGACAGCGCGCTGATCCAGAAGCTCAATAAGGTCATCACCAAGCGCTTCCTCAAGACTCTCGAAGAAAAAGCCAAGAAAGAGCCTGAAGTGTATAACGACTTCTGGAAGTCCTTCGGCGTCTTCCTCAAGGAAGGTGTGACCACTGACTTCACACACCGCGACCAGTTGCTCAAGCTCCTACGCTACGAATCTTCTTACACTGAAGAAGGCACCACGACTGGCCTCGCCGACTACCTCTCACGTGCACCTGAAGGTCAGAAGGAGATCTACTATCTCTCTGGCGCAACTCGCCAAGCAATTGAGTCTGGCCCTTACTTCGAAGCCTTCAAGGCGCGTAACATCGAAGTGCTTTACCTCTACGAGCCGATTGATGAGTTCGTCATGAGCCATGCTCGTGCCTTTGAAGAGAAGAACTTCATCTCTGCCGACTCTGAAGATATCGATCTCGACGCCATCGCGCCAGACACCGACACCGAGAAGGAAGAAGCACTCGCGACTGACGCAACCGAAGGACTCTGCGCCTTCATCAAAGAAAAGCTCGGTGCAAACGTCAGCGAAGTGACAGCCAGCGACCGCCTCGTCGGTAGCCCGGCGATGATCGTCAACGCGGACAAGATGATGACCGCTCAAATGCGTAAGATGATGAAGGCGATGCAGCAACAGCAAGCCGGCGATGCCGCTGCGCTGGGTGCAGAGCCTCCCGTCAAGTTGCAGATCAATCCACGTCACCCACTGGTCAAGAACCTCGCTGGGCTACGTGATTCCGATGAAGCCCTCGCGACTCTCATCAGCGAACAACTACTAGACAACGCCCGCGTCGCCGCAGGCCAGCTCGAAGATCCGTCCGCAATGATTCAGCGCAATTACAAGATTCTCGAGCAGCTTAGCTCGAAATAGTCTCCACGATCCTCGGGCGAGCCTCAGGGCTCGCCCGATTGATCGATCGTTATATTTACAAAAAAACGCCGTCTTTCAGCTGAAAGACGGCGTTTTAGTATAAAGATGATGACTACAAACTAGTTTGCGTCAGTCTTAGGCTTGTGCTCATCGCGGTAGCCAGGGATCTCACCAGATTTGTAGCGATCCATCAGCAAACCATCAGTCTCCGTTGTATGAGCTTCTGCTACAGGAGCCGCATCATCCGCAGCAGGTGCCGCAGCATCCGCAGCAGGTGCCGCATCATCAGTTGAAGCGCAACCTGCGAATACGAGTGCTGCAAAAAGAAGAGCTAAGAGATTTATAAATTTCATAATATTCATTTAGTTAATAGAAGGGTTCAGTAACAACATTGTGATTTTACCAAGAAATGCAACCTCGTTGAATGAGTTTTATTTACTTCTAAAAACACGTAATTTCAGCACCGCTCATCTGAGGGCCTTGCTTTAAAGGTAAATTGCACCCACGCTGGCGATCGCTCTCATAAAACGACTCCCGAAACGCACATTTTGGCTAAGAAACGAACAACCAAGCGCGCCTCCAAAGCAAGACGCCGCCCGACCCAAAAGAAGAAAAGCCGCGGCATTCTGTATTCGCTCATACGAATACTCGTCATCCTCGGCATAGCGGTCGCCCTCTATTACTACTGGCCACAGCTACGCACCTTCGTCGAGAACGCAACAAAGAGCCAGCCAATCATCACATCACGCGCCATCGTAGGCACCACCGAACTACAAATCGCGCTCGCCCGCGAGGGATTCTCCCCTGGCTCTATCGACGGCGCAACCGGCTCACAAACGAAACGCGCCCTACTCGCCTACCAGACTGCCCACGACTTGCCACAAACAGGCACCTTCGACGAGGCGACTGCCGAATTGCTCAGAATCGAAGATCCCGTTTTGATTCAACGCACCCTCTCCATAGAAGACTTTGCCCAGGTCGGCGCCAAGCCCCAGAGCTGGCGCGCACGCGGCCAACTCGACAAAATGCGCTTCAACTCGACCTTGGAGATGATCGCCGAACAAGCACAGACCGACCCCGACTTAATCGTCAGTCTCAACCCTGAGGTCAATTGGGACCTGCTTTCAGCGGGCGACCACATCCAGATCCCCCACGTGCCGCCCTTCCGTGTCGGCCAACCTGCCGCCTATATTCAGATCACTTTATCGACACGCACACTTCGCATCTTCAGCGCCGAGCATCGTCTCTTGTTTCACTGCCCAGTGAGCATCGCCCGGCGCGTGGATAAACGCCCGAGTGGCGAGCTGCGTGTCAAAGTCCGCGTCGATCAACCCAACTACACGTTCAACCCCAATATTCTCACCGGCACGGCGCAACGCGAAGGCATCACCAGTAAATTCATCATTCAGCCCGGCCCCAACAACCCGGTCGGCACCGCTTGGATCGGCCTCAACCTACCAAGTTATGGAATGCACGGCACACCAGAACCTGAAAAAGTCGGCCGCACCGAATCCAGCGGCTGCTTCCGCCTAGCCAACTGGAACGCCCAAACCGTGCTCGACGCCACACACGTTGGCATGCCGGTTCACGTCGAGCCTTAAAGCTCGGCACCAAATACCGCCCGATCAACACAACCCATCGCCACAGACAGGGGAAGCACGTGACGATAAGCTTCACCTCGCCACCACTGCTAGCACACACGTAGACGTGACTCGCGACACATCTCTACAAAAATTCTCACCTTGCGTAGAGAACTCGTGCCAACGAGGTCTATCTTGCTTCACCATTGCTAGCACACGCTTAGACACCGTGTTGGGGTTTCCCCCGCTCGACCCCGGCTCCAAGAACCGAGGCCACGAGAGCTACTAAGCAACCTACAGACACAAAAAAAGCACCGACATACGTTGCTTTCTGAATATTCGAGATTGAATGAAGACTATCGACGACGCGGGCCGAAGCTACGTCGTGGAGCATTACGTGCCACCTGAGCATTACGCAGACGGTAAACGATGCGTGCCTTATCCAGATCGTATGGGCTCATCTCCATCTTCACAGTATCACCGGTCGTGATCTTAATGAAGTGCTTACGCAGCTTTCCAGAGATGTGCGCGAGCACTTGGTGCCCGTTTGCCAACTCCACGCGGAACATGGTGCCTGGTAGAACGGCAACGATTTTGCCTTCGACTTCTACGTAGTCTTCGCTTTGTGCTTTAGCCATAAATGATCAATAAGAAATCGGGGAGGGAAGCGGATTGACACCGAAAGTCAAGGACTCTCTCTAACTGATAGACGAGTTAAAAGTTTGAAGACAGGAAAGTTAGCACATTTTTCCTACATTTCTGTCACTTTTTCCGACACACCAAACCGTCCACCGTTCCCACCCATCACACCATGCAAATAGACTGCCCATTCGAAAAAATCTACCCATCCGCCCTGAAGCGCGATGCCGAATACTTCATGACGCACGCCTACAACGAGGCGATCGAAGCATGGAAAAAGGACGAAGTGCCCATCGGCGCAGTGATCGAATACAAGGGGCAGATCATCGCCTCCGCGCACAATCAATCCCGCTCCACCAATGACCCCACCGCCCACGCCGAAATTCTCGCAATCTCGCAGGCGGCTAGTTTTATCGGCGATTGGCGACTCAACGAATGCACCCTTTACGTAACGAAAGAGCCCTGCCCGATGTGCTCCGGCGCGCTCGTCATCGCCCGCATCGGTAAAGTTTACTACGGACTCCCCGACCCTCGCATGGGCTGCGTCGGCGGAGCCCTCGACCTCGGCGCCCTCCCCGACAGTAATCACAACTTCGAATCCGTCAGCGGCGTGCTCCAAGAGCTCAACCACGACATCCTCAAAGCTTTCTTCGAGAAAAAGCGCCAAGACAACGTCGCAAAAAAAGCCGCTGCCCTCAAAGCCAGCACCGAGACAAGCGAAGACGCTCAGACTCAAACGTAGGGGCTTTGCTTTGCGAAAACCGCGCAAAGGCCTTAAAATCATGGAGTCTTGCAACATCTCGTGCCTCAAGCGATTCGGGAGGCAAGAGCTCCTCGTCTTGCAGTGTGCTGGTGCTGAGGTTCGGCGGACGGCGCAGAGGCCGTCCCTCCCAAAGTAACACACATTCCCACTTAACGCGTATTCTCTCAAAGCCTCCCCCTTCAGGTCTCAAGTCTCAGGTCTCAAGTCTCAGGTCTCAGGTCTCAGGTCTCAACTCTCAGCCCTCCGCCACTACTCCGTCGGCAATAACTTCGCCAGTTCCTGAAGATCGGTAAAGTGCTCACGTAAATCTTTCGCGCTGCCGAGATTGCCTAGCGTATTTTCAAACAATTCGCGCTTCTCCGACTTCAAATGCTGGATACGTTCTTCGATGGTGCCCTGTGTGATCATACGATATACAAAGACCCGCTTGCGCTGCCCAATACGGTGCACGCGATCCACAGCTTGGCTCTCCACCGCCGGATTCCACCACGGATCGAGCAAAAACACGTAGTCTGCCGCGTGTAGTGTAATCCCCGTGCCGCCCGCTTTCAGGCTGACCAAAATAACTGCGGGCCCGTCCTTCGTCTGAAATGTCTCCACTGGCTTCGCGCGATTCCTCGTATGCCCATTCAGCTCCAGTAGTGCCACCTCTGGGAACTCTTGCTGAATCAGCGGCTTCACCCGCTTGAGCAACTGCACGAACTGACTAAAAATCACCACCTTACGCGCACCGTTGCCCGTCAGCGCCTCGCCCAAACGCGTCAGCAACATCTGGATCTTACCACTATGCACCGGATCAGCAGTCACATCTGGTATCAAACCGGGATCGCAGCAAGCCTGCCGCAAGCGTGTCAGCAAAGTAAAGAAATTCATCGAGCTCGCCTGCATCGCGACCTGTAAATCATCGCCCATATCCTCGCGGCCTTTATTCAACAGGCCTTCATAGACTTGACGCTGCACATCAGTGATCGGGCAGATCAAATCCATTTCTACCTTCGGCGGTAGATCCTTACCCACCGTGTCCTTCTTACGGCGCAGCAAGAACGGCGCAATCTGCTTACGCAACGTCTGCTCCAGTGTCTTACGCACCGACAGATCCAGCGAAGTTGCCGCATCCTCAAATCGCCGACGCGAGCCCAATAAGCCAGGCATAATAAAGCGGAACAGTGTCCACATATCGAGCAAACGGTTCTCAATCGGCGTGCCCGTGAGCGCGATGCGGCACTCCGCTTTAATCGCGCAACAGGCATGCGTCACCTTCGCCTCGGGATTTTTAATCTGCTGCGCCTCATCCAGCACCGCATAGCCAAACTCAGTGGCATCGAGTAAATGCTTATGCCGCCGCAACTGCGTATAACTGGCGATCCACAGCTTCGGTTTCTGTCCCGCCCCTCCTTCAAAGGTTTCGCCGCTACGCAGCACTGCTGTATCCAGATGTGGATACCAATGCGCCACCTCGCTCTCCCACACCGGCACCACGCTCGCAGGACAGACGATCAAACTATCTTTATCCTCAAACGGATAGGCATTGAGCAAGGTCAACACCTGTAGCGTTTTACCCAAGCCCATTTCATCTGCCAACAAACCATGGCAACTCTGCGCGCGCAAATTAGCCATCCAACGCACACCATGCCTTTGATACGAGCGCAAGAAATCAGGCAACACGACCTCGCCGGGGGCTGGTTCGAGCAAGCCATCAAACTCTGCCTGCTTCGGCCCCAACGCAGCGCGCCACTCTTGCAACTCTTGCTCCAAGTCCAACTCAGCGCCGCGTTCTCCGAACAAGGAAAAGACCATATACCGCGGCCATGTCTGCGCCGCTTCGGATCCTGAAGCCGCCGCCACGCGCCACTCAGCCAGCGCTGCAGTCTGCTCGTCGGCAATTCGCACCAGCCCGAGCCCTTTCACAATATGCGTGCCGCGACCAGCCTTGGCCAAGCGCTCCGCATCTTCGGGATCTAACCAACGCTTGCCCAACTTCAGCCGCCAGTCCACACGCATATCCGCCTTACCCGCGGATTCCACGCGTCCGATAATCTTCACCTGCTTCACGCCCTCGGCCAGGCTCTGCGCATCCAAATCGAGATCCATATACCCAAACACCTCTTCCCAACGCTTGCGGGCATGCGAGAAGAACGCCGCAATCCGCTCAGGATCCCGCATTAAAAAGTCACTCGATTCGCGACGAAACTTAAACCCCACCTCTTTGCCCAGCGCCGTGAGACGCACCAGCATCTCACGCTCAGAGCTGTTCATCTTCGCACCTTCAGCTTGAAAGGCGGCCTCTCGACTAAAGTCAGGATTCACCCAATACGCCGTCATCCGCATCCCCGAGCCTAGTCCTTCCAGGCGTGGGGTTAAACGACGCGCAGCCGGCTCTTCGGGTTCCGCAGGCTTATTCTTCTTAATGCCAGCAGCAATCGCCGCCTCCACAATCTCTAAATCCTCTAGCTCTTTCGCCGAAGGTTTCGGCGCAGGCTCATACGGCAGCGGGTCAATCTCGTCCGCGATCAGCTCTTCAATCTCATACAACCCGCCTACCGCGACGGCATCACCCAGTGCATCATCATCAGTCGAGCAACGCACATTCGGCCCCTCGGCACTCCACTCCACCACCGCGTAGCACGTATCCTTACGCGCAAAGGTGCAATTGATGATCGCATCCTGATCAGCGAGTTCGACACCAGAGATCTGTCCTTTATGATAGATCTCACGTCCCCAGCGCAGTGCCTCTTTCGAGAACGAAGCCTCCCAATCGAGCCCAACATTGTCGAACCACTGTTCGAGAGCGGCTTGATTATAAACACGACTGGAGGCACGGGCACACATAGAGATAATGAACCTTAAAAGAGTAGTTAGAAGTTAGAAGACAGGAGTTAGAAGCTGAGTATCAATGCTTTCTGAAGTATTGATCGTTCGTCAACTTAGCGGAAGCGATCAACACTCTACGCGCTTCACGACCGATGACTAACTACTGACTCCTCACTTCTAGATCCTGAATATATAATGAACCAAAAATCATATCTCTTTTCAAAATCCGCCCGCAAGGACATTCGAACGCTGAACGTTGAACATTCAACGCCGAACATCGAAGTAGTCTGTTTTTCAGAATAACACTGAAACGCCAGCCACCCCCTGAGCCCAAGGGGTGCAGTGTGTCACAGAAGGTCTACAAATCCGCTGCGAGGTATTCGAAGTTCGACGTTGAATGTTCGATGTTCGATGTTCTTAGTGATCCACCCTTATGAGTCTCGACATTCCAAGCATCCAAAAAATAGACGGCAGCGGCCTACGCATTGCCATCATTGCCTCGCGCTATAATGAAGCGCTGGTCGACTCGCTCGTGCACCACGCCACGGCCACATTGACTGCCGCAGGTGCCGACGCTCCCATCGTCGAACGCGTGCCTGGTGCCGCCGAACTCCCGTTCGCAGCCTCTACGCTCGCACACCACTCTCAATTCGACGCGATCATCGTCATCGGCGTCGTCATTGCAGGTGATACCAATCACCACGAAATTATCGGCGACAGCACCGCCACCGCTTTACTCAATATCAGCATCGATCAAAAGGTGCCCGTCATGAACGGCATTCTCGTCGTGAACAACCTCGCACAAGCCGAGGCACGCGCCGGAGACACCATCAACCGTGGCAAAGAATTTGCCCAAGCAGCCCTCGAAATGGCTCAATTTACAAAAAAATGGAAGACAACGAACCACCAGTAACCCGCCGCTCACAACGCCGTGAAAACCGCATGAGCACCGTGCAGTTCCTCTACCAATGGGAGTCGAACAAGCCGGAAGTCCTTGCGGACGACATCTGCCAGTTCTTTGAGAACCAAGAGGAAGACCGCGCCTACTACGCATTTGCCGAAGCGCTCTCGCTCGGAACCATCGAAAATGTCGAAGCAATCGACAAGCACATCGCCGAGCATGCCAACAACTGGACGTTCGACCGCATTGCCAAAGTCGATCTAGCGATCCTGCGCCTCGCCATTTACGAGCTGCTCTACCGCAACGACATCCCGCCAATCGTCAGCATTAATGAAGCGATCGATTTGACTAAGGTCTTCTCGAATCCGGATTCCAAGCGCTTCATCAACGGCATCCTCGACAAGATGAAGGGCAAAATCACACGACCACTGCGTAAAGCAGCGGACTAATACCACGACCGATGCGTAGTCTCTTTAAAAAGTTCAAAGAGGGGCTCAAGCGCCAGACCCCTACTTTCCACAAGGCGTTTGATCAAGTCTTCACCGGCGCGAAGCTGGATCAAGACGCGCTCGATCAACTCGAGGAAGCCCTTTACACCGCCGACTTTGGCGTCGAAACCGTAGAGGAAATCATCGAAGAGATCCAGGCTGCGTATAAGGCCGACAAAGAAATCCGTGGCGAAGACGCCGCCAAGATCGGCGCGACTGTGCTTACCCGTGTGCTCGAAGGTGCCGAGGGCACTATCACCGTGGGTCAACACAAACCCGAAGTCATTGCCCTGATCGGCGTCAATGGCTCTGGCAAAACCACTACGACTGCCAAGCTCGGGCACCTGTATCAGAACGAAGGATACAGCCTGCTGATTGGCGCCTGTGACACTTTCCGCGCAGCGGCAAACGAGCAAATCAAGCACTGGGCCGAAAAGCTCAACATCGACATCGTCTCCAGTCACCACGGCGCGGACTCCGCCGCTGTCGCCTTTGATGCCTATGAAGCCGCCAAAAATCGTGGACGCGACATCGTGATCCTCGATACCGCTGGTCGCCTCCACACCAAGAGCAACCTAATGAAGGAGCTCGAAAAGCTGAAGCGCGTCGTCGAGAAGCAAGACCCCGAAGCGCCCCACCACAGTTGGTTGGTCGTCGACGGCAGTCTCGGCTCGAATTCCATCGAGCAAGCACGCGTCTTCAACGAAAGCTTCCCACTCACCGGTTTGATCATCACCAAGCTCGACGGCACCAGCCGCGGCGGCGCACTCGTCGGTATTTACCGCGAACTCAAGCTACCGATCTACTTCGTCGGCCTCGGCGAACAGCCCGACGATCTACAGCCCTTCTCCGCGAAGAACTACGCCAACGCTATCTTTGGCATTACTGAAGAGGATTCGTAGGGGCTTTGCTTGCGAAGACCGCGCAACGCCCAAAACACCCACATTCTAGACAATCTTTCGTCACCGCCAAAGCCCAACATGTCCACCGCACCACTCACCGTCGAACTCGCCGAGCGAGCCTATCCGATTCACTTTAGCGATAGCCTGACAGCATTGAAAAATGACGTGGCTGCACTGCGCGCCGCAGGCCGCACTGTTCGTGTCTTGAGCGACGCCAACGTGCTCGCAGCACAGCCCGATGTGCTTGCAAATGCAGGCTTCTTGCCCGACGAAATCCTCAACCTGCCAGCAGGCGAACAAACAAAGTCGGTGGAGTTCCACAGCCAAGCGCTCAGCTTTCTCGCGGCAGACTCAATGAACCGCGACTGCGCACTGTTCGCCTTCGGTGGCGGCGTGATCGGCGACCTCACAGGCTACGTCGCAGCCAGCTATCTGCGCGGCATCGATTTTTATCAAATCCCCACCACCCTGCTCTCGATGGTCGATAGTTCGGTGGGCGGTAAGACAGGGATCAACCTGCCCGAAGGCAAAAACCTCGTCGGCGCCTTTTGGCAGCCCAAAGCAGTCTATATCGAGACCGCACTCCTCGAGACCTTGCCACCACGTGAATTCGCAGCCGGCATGGCCGAAGTCATCAAATACGGCATGCTCTACGATTTTGAGTTTTTCAAAGAACTCGAAGAGGTCAACACACTCACCGCAAGCTCCCCAGAGCTGGCCGGCATCGTTCGTCGTTGCTGCGCGATCAAAGCGGAGATCGTTGCTGACGACGAAAAGGAAACCGCAGCGAGCGGTGGCCGCGCCCTGCTCAACCTAGGACACACCTTTGCTCACGCCGTCGAGAACGTCGCAGGCTACGGTCAATACCTACACGGCGAGGCTGTTGCAATCGGCCTCAACCTAGCCACCCAACTTTCCGTGCAACTCGGTCAAGTCGACGCAGCTGACATCGATCGCGCCAATGCGCTCATCGAAAAATGCGCCCTACCGACTCGTCTAAACGCACCACTGCCCATCACTGACCTGATGGCAGCCATGCAGAAGGACAAAAAGAACCGCGCTGGCAAGCTGCGCTTCGTCAGCATGGAAGCCCTCGGCAAAGCAGTGACCACCGACGGCGTCGAAGCGACAATGGTCGAAGGACTCTGGAAAACCGTCGGTGCGGAATAATCGGATGCAGCCGACCATCCAGCGAAGCGACGAGTCCGACGAATTTGAAACCGCCGAGCGTTGCTCGATCCTGGAAGTATCCAACGATCCGGATGATCCTGCGGTGTCCATCGCCCGCGCACGCGTAGCACCAAATGTCACCACCGAGTGGCACAAGCTGAAAGGCACCGCCGAGCGCTATCTCATAATCTCCGGCGAAGGCCGCGTCGAAGTCGGCGAATTAGAGCCGACTGACGTGCACGCAGGCGACGTCGTCCGCATCCCAGCAGACACCCGGCAACGGATAACTAATACAGGTGACGCTGACTTAATCTTCTACGCGATCTGCTCTCCTCGATTTCGTCCAGAGTGCTATACGACCGCGCATCAAGAATTCTGATTTTTCGCCCAACACATTCGGGAGGGACGAGCTCTGCCTCGTCTTGCAGTGTGCTGCTGCATGGGTTGAGTGATTTGGTTCTGTGCTGAGGCTCGGCAGACGGCGCGGAGGCCATCCCTCCCAAAGAAACCCACACATTCAACAGATCCGCATGAGCCGCAGCCGTTTTTAGGTTTCAAAGCTCCCCCCTCAAGTCTCAGCTCTCAAGCCTCACCATCATTCCTCAAGACTCAGCTCTCAAGCCTCAGCTCTCAAGTCTCAGCTCTCAAGTCTCAGCTCTCAAGTCTCAGCTCCCCCCATCATTCCTGAACATACAGGGCGATGAAGTGATTCGTGCCAGAGCTCCAGATATAGAGGCGATTCGCTCCCACTTGCAGTTGCGCTTCAAGGTCCTCGGTAGTCGTCACGGCGTTTCCGTTCACCTCGACGATCACCATGCCACGAGCCAATAACTCGGAGTATGGCGACTCTGGCAGCACATCACCAATGCCGACGCCATCGACGTCATCTGGCAGCGACCAACCTTTGCGCAGTCGACTATCAATCGACAGCAACTGCACGCCTTCGAGTATACTTTGCTCCACTTCTAAACTGGCGACGGAACCAGTCAAACTGCCTAACACGACAGGCAACGTCAGCGTCTCGCCCTGACGAATCAGCGTCACCTCGACCTTACGGCCTGGACGCATTTGAGAAACTGCCAGACGAAGCTGCGGAGCCGATTTGATATCAACATCATCAACTTGCATAATAATATCGCCATGGCGGATGCCCCCCATCTCTGCCGGCGAATCCACGATTACTTGATTCACCAAAGCGCCACGCGTGGATGGCAATTCAAAGGCATCTGCCAAATCCGGAGTCAAATTGACGGGGATCAAACCCAGCAACCCGCGTGGCACTTCGCCCGACTCGATCAAATTCGTTACCACGTTTAGCACCATGTTCGAAGGAATCGCGAACCCAATACCGATACTCCCGCCGGAGCCAGACACAATCGCAGTATTGATCCCGATCAAGCGCCCCGCAGCGTCGATCAACGCACCGCCGGAATTACCCAAATTTACCGACGCATCTGTCTGAATGAAATTCTCATACGAACCAGGCCCCAAAATTTCCCCTCCTGAGTCACGCCCGAGTGCAGAAACGATGCCTTGCGTCGCAGTCAGCCCAACATCCAGCGGATTCCCAATCGCAAATACGATGTCACCCACGCGTAGCTTTGCACTATCCGCAATTGTCACAACCGGCAGCGACTCTTCTGGCTCGATCTTCAAGACAGCCACATCTGTTTTTTCATCCGATCCAACCAGCGTGGCCACATACTCGACATCATCACTCAGGCGCACACGGATCTCATCCGCAGCTCGCCCACGTTGCACTTGGATCACGTGATAATTCGTTACAATGTAGCCGTCCTCCGAAAGTATCACCCCCGAACCGACCCCGACTTGCTCCATACGCTCTTTCGATCCGTCTGACTGAGACTGTGGTGCTGGCCGACCAAATTGACGCAACAAGTCCTGCAAGCCCTGAGGGGCACGTTGATAATATGAGGGCTGAACGAGTCGCGACGTATAGACTGCCACGACCGACGGCGTGGCTTTATCAAGCACATCTGCATAGGAAACCACTGGCGTCTCACCAATGGACGCCACTGCCCTAGAGTCTTCGACGACTCGAAGTTCTGGATTTTTCTGCGCCGCAAACAACGACGAGACAATGACACCACTAAAGAATAGAAATAAGGTAGGTTTCATAATAGAAGATTGGTTCAGTGAGTTCGACAGAAGTCCAACAGCTCGGTTCCACAAGATCAACGCTTTGAAAAAAGAAAACAATCCCCCCGAAAAACCCTAAATCAAGCTAGTGATAGACAAACGGTTGGAGCTGTGTTTACTATGAAAAAAATTGTAATGCGTCTTCAATAACGGTGCACTTTTTGCTGGAATGCCTCACATCGACCTCAGACAGTCCGTCCTTACTCTTCTTTCCAAACAATACCTACCATGCTTTCACTCTCAACCACAACTGGCTATGCAATACGCGCACTGAGCTGCCTCGGAGGCCCTGATGGCCCACCGATGCTGGTCAAAGACCTCGCAGCGCAATCCGATGTCTCAAACTTCTATCTAGCGAAAATCATTAGCCGCCTCAGCGAAGCTGGACTGGTCAAAAGCAAACGTGGCTACACCGGTGGCGTGCAACTCGCACGCCCAGCAGAAGAGATCAGCCTACTGGATGTGAGCCGTGCAATCGACGGCGAGCAGTGGACTGAAGGGTGCCTGCTCGGGATGGCACAATGCTCTGACGAGCGCGCATGCCCACACCACCATTTCTGGAAAAAAACGCGTTGCGAGATTAAGAAAAACTTAGCCGAAACATCGCTAAAGGACTCCGCCGAGTTTGAAGCCCGGAAAAAATAGCACAAACTCAACGTTATGGGCAAAAAACTTAACGTAATATACCCAGAATCAACCCTCGTAATTCGCTTAGATTCGGCCTAAGACTAAGGAATACCACCCACTACTTAGTATTTAAAACACACGAATAGGATGGAATGCTCCCCCCAAGCCACGGAAGAAACCAAAATCCTGATTGTAGATGATGAGCCACAAAATCTGCAACTGGTTGGCGAAATTCTACGACGAGAGGGCATGCGTTTTATCTTTGCGATCAATGGCGAAGAAGCCTTCGAAGCCGCTAAAGAACAACAACCCACCCTCATCCTGCTTGATGTCATGATGCCTGGGATTGATGGGCTGGGTGTCTGCAAACAACTCAAGGCCGAAGAGCAAACCGAGCATATTCCTGTCATTTTCTTAACGGCAGCCACAGAAGTCACCGATCTGGTCAGCGCCTTTGCTGCTGGCGGCGTGGACTACATCAAAAAGCCCTTTATCCGCGAAGAACTGCTAGCCCGTGTGCGCACGCACATCAACTTGCACGTCATCCAGCAGCAACTCAGCACGCTCTACCAGACGAAAACGGAGCTACTCACCACACTCGCGCACGACATAAAGAACCCGACTAGTGCGATTCAGGGTCTGGCCCCGATAATGATCGAAGACATCAAAAGCGGGAACTGCAGCACAGATGAGCTCTGCTCCATGCTCGAACTTATGGGCGAAAGTGCCCGCGGCATGACTGAGCTAGTGAATGACATCCTCAACGAAGAAACACAGAAGCACGGTGAAGCGGCTCCACTCACCGAAGCACGGACCAACGCAGGCGAAGTCATCTCCCATTTGGTTCGACTCAATTCGATTTCAGCGAAGGAAAAATCAATTCAACTCAAGCATGATCTAGCATTCGAGCCCTTGGTGCGCATCAGCCGCCGTATTTTAACCGAGATGTTTGATAACATCATTTGTAATGCTGTGAAATACTCACGACATGGCTCGGAAATCACCATCCGACTGGATCCGTTAAATTCATCCAAAACGGGGTTTCGCTTCGAAGTCCATGACCAAGCCGCGCCGATCCCTGAAGAAACAAGGGATGCCCTGTTCAAAAAATTCCAGAAAGGCCCCGAAGCCCCACTGGGCAACAGCTCTTCACATGGCATTGGCCTCGCAATTGTAAAACGTCTAGTCGGCCTGTATAAAGGCCAGATCGGCGTCTACGGACGAGATGACATCGAAGGCAATGTGTTCTACTTGGAAATCCCCACCCAGTGATCGGCCGACTCTGCACCGCTCAGGCTACTCCACATGTTTGCCAGTCAACTATCCACTTCACACTTTATCCACTGCATTCTCGGGCATTTGCGTAGCACGCTCATTGTCGCGCTCCTAGCGATCGTTTCGTCAACACTCTCAGTTGCCGCAATCACCCCGCTTGAAGATTACGTCATCAAGAACCTGACGTCCGACGATGGACTGCCGATGAACCAGTTGAACTATCTGGCTCGCTCGGAACGTGGCTTCCTCTGGATTGCAAGCTTCGAGGGCCTGATCCGCTACGATGGCGTCGAATTCGACGCCATCACACACCAAGACTATGCCGAACTAAAAGGCGGCGCCTTTGACGTATTAGTCGATCGACACGACAGTGTATGGGCCTTCGACACGAACCACCGCTACCTCTTCCGCTACAAAGATGGCGAGATGTCACACTGGGAAACCAGCACGCACACCAAAGTCGTCGACTACACACTATTTAAAGATTGGCAGGGCGATATTGTCTTCCTCGGAGGAAATCAATTTTACTACATCACCGATGACGCAATCGCGGAATATCCAATTCCAGGGCTCAACGGGCAATCCGTCCACCACGCACTCTTTGCGGATGATGGCAGCCTATGGATCGCCGATCCACAGGAAGGCCTAAGCCGTATCAACAATGGCCAAGTGACAGCCTTCTCTCCTAGAGAGATGGGTGCCGGCTCGAATCGCATCGTCAATTTCGAGCAAGGCCTCAACGGTTCCATCTGGGCGATCACCAGCAGCAACGACCTACTCCATTACCAATCGGGCAGCTGGCAACTCTACCAAAACAATCTACTCGCTAAAAGCGGACAAGTCCGTGACATGCTAACAGAGGCGGATGGCACCGTATGGATCGGCTCTCAAAGCGGCATGTTTCGCTACAGCGACGGCACGATCGATAAGCTCGCTCAAGACGACACTCAAGATGACGATCACATCTTCTCGATTGCACTCACACAAGAAGGTGGTGTTGCATACACCACGTTTAACAATGGATTAAAGCTGCTCCAGAAGCGCTTATTCAAGACCTACACCGAGCGCAACGGACTGCACCGAGGAGTCGCACGCTGTATCGTCCCTTACCCCAGCGGAGGCTACCTAATCGGCTCCACAAACGGGGTGGATCACATCAACACAGAGTCAGACACAACAAAAGCACGGTTCCCTAATTTACGCGGGATCGACATCACAGACATTCGCATCATCACCCCGCAAGACATCTACTTCTCCAGCTATGGCCAAGGACTGTTTCACTACAAAAACGGAAAAATAAGCCGCACGACTCAAGAGCACGGTCTCACCTCCGACACGATCTACAGCATGGAACAGACCGCAGACGGGCGGCTCATCTTAGCCACTTACTACGGTCTAGATATCTACCACGGCGCCACGTTATCAAATATTTCGATCGAAGACGGACTACCCTCCAACATCGCACTGTCCCTATTTTCCGACTCACGAGATCGACTCTGGGTTTCGTTAGCATCCGGAGGCCTCTGCTACCTTCAAGAGAACACGCCGGTGCATTTCACAAAAGGCACCGAGCTCGCATATGCCACCGTATTCCACCTCAGCGAAAACAGTTCAGGAACAATATGGGGAGGCTATAGCGGAGGCATCTTCCGCATTCGTAATAATGAGCTGAAAGTATTCAATCTCACCGGCATCTTCCCACGCGCAAATATTTTCCACGTCTGGGATGATAATATAGGAGGCCTCTGGCTCACATCAAACTCGGGCCTCTATCAGCTAGAGACAAACTTGTTTGAACAAGACGAACTGCCCAAACAAATCCCATTCCACAGCTACCACAAAGCCAATGGATTGCCTTCGAACAATGCCACAGCCATATCCCATGCGCATATGGACGACCAGTCATTCTGGGTGGCGTTCAATGGTGGAGTGGTCAAAGTAGAGCCCGACAAAGCTAGCTCGGCCCCATTCATTCCGAAAGCAGTCATCGACGAAGTAAACGCAGACGGGGAACTCATAATATCACACTCTATCAATCAAGCCCCCACCATCACCTTTGAGCCCGGCTTGCAACGGCTACGTATTAGCTACACCGCACCAGCTTTCCAAGCCACGACCCGCAGGACCTTTCACACACGCCTACTCGGCTTTGAAGACTGGGAGACGACCTCACGCCGAGAAGCAGTTTACACGAACCTTCCTCCAGGCGACTATACCTTCCAAGTCGGCACAGGAGGCCATGATGACGATAGTATACACTCGATCGATGCGGTTCTGAATTTCGTAGTTAAACCCTATTTCCATCAGACCATCGCTTTCTACATTTTGGCTGCTTGTGGGTTCCTACTTATCGGTTATTTGATAAACTTCCTCAGACTACGCGCATCTAAACGCCACCGTAAGCGTCTCAGCATACTGGTGGAGGCTCGCACACGAGAACTACGACGCCAAAGTGAAGAACTAGTCATCGCCAAAGAGCACGCCGAATCCGCAAATCGGATCAAGAGCGAGTTCACCGCGAACATCAGTCACGAGATTCGCACTCCGATGAACTCGATCATGGGCTTTGCTGACATTCTCAAAGAAGAGGTCAGCGACACCGCTCATAAAAACTACCTAAGCGCTATTCTCAAATCAGGTGACACGCTCCTCACGATGATCGGAGACTTGCTCGATCTCTCAAAAATCGAAGCGAACAAACTAACCCTCAGTCCACGCCCAACCGATCTAATCGCCAACTGTAAAGACACTCTGCAAATGTTCCAGCCCAGCTTGGCCGAAAAAGATGTTACACTGGAATTCCATCCAGAACCGACGATCCCAAACAAGCTAATAATTGACCCCTCTCGCTTCAGACAAGTCCTCCTCAACCTCGTTGGCAATGCCATCAAATTCACAGATAAAGGCACAGTCTCCATACATATCAGCCTCGTTAAAATCACCGAACATCATGCGCACATTCGCTGCCTCGTCAGCGATACGGGCGAAGGCATCCCCGAAGGTCAACTCAAACGAATCTTCAATGCCTTCGAACAAGCCAGCCGCGACCACACACGCACAGAAATGGGCTCTGGCCTCGGGTTAGCAATCTCCAAACGCTTGGTAGAAATGATGGATGGTAGTATCTCAGTCCGAAGTAAATTCGGCGTTGGATCAACATTCACCATCGACTTACCGAACCTAGAAATCCCGCCGAACCAGAGCACCGACATCCCAACAACGACACCGGCCACGCCATACGAACCAACGATCCAAGTCGCACCTAAAACCGAAGACTTCTCCACTGAGGAGCTGGTGGAGGCATTTAACAATGGCCCTTTTTCAACAACTGACCGATCCAAATTGATCCAACTGTTTGAGACGACGCTGATTCCAGCACTTAAAATGATCGACATCGAGGAGCTCATTCTCGCCAAAGTTCATATCGTCGAAATCAACTATCGCTACGATCACCCAACCCTGACTAAGCTCTGCCTCTGCATCGATCATTATTGTGAAACCCTATCCATCGCAAAAAGCCGCAAACTCCGCCTCCAACTGATCGAAATGATCGCGCAACTCGACCTGCCAGCCGGCTAAGCGTAGGTCATCCGCAACACACTACCCAACGACCCAACTACCCATGACGATTCGACCGATCACACCAACTGGACTGTGGTTCTATTACCTCTGCCTACCACTCACTTCGATTCTAGCGGAAGAGAGTATCCAGCAAACTGATGAGGCCGAAATGGAAACCACCGTATTGGAAGACTACATTGTCTACGCCCCCATCCCACTGGAAGAAAACGTCCTACCCACCGCTCGCCCCGTCAATTCAGTCTACGGCTCCGACATGAGTGTATTAGACACTCCGCGTAACATCACCATCATTTCAAGGGAGCAACTCGATGCCATCAGTATCAGAGATCCACGCGACTTCGCAAAACTCACCACCTCTAGCTACACTGGCTCCAACTTCGGGGCGCCGACCACGCCCAGTATCCGCGGTCAAATTGCCGACACACTTGTCAACGGCATGCGTAAAGGCATGTCGAATAACGGCAATGGTATGCCGCTAAATTTCAACTCCGTCGAATCCGTAAGCATCCTCAAAGGGCCGCCCTCAGTGATGATCGGCGTCTCTCAATATGTCGGCGGTTACGTCGACCTCATTACAAAGCGCCCCACCTTTGACGACAACTACGGTTACGCCACCGCCACCGTGGACAGCGAAGGCATGCAACAACTCGAGATCGATCAAAACATCGCAATTTCCGAGACACTTGCCGTCCGCTTCAGTATCACAGGCGAAGACAGCACTGATTATTACTGGGACGATTATAAACGCCAAACCACCGCTATCTACGGCGCACTCACATGGGCTCCCAATGAGAACTATCAACTGGATGTGAATGGCGAGTATTTCAATGCCAACTACACCGAGAACTGGGGCATTAATCGTCCGACCGATGATCTACTCGACCACGGCACTTACGTCACGGGCAAAGGCACCACCTTCGGATTTGGAGATTCGCTCACCACCGATGGCACGACGAAGATCGATAGAGAGACACGTCTACACGGCGATGGCGACGACTCCAATGGCGACTACTTCTCACTGCAAGCGATCCAGACCTTCACAGCCGATCCAGATGTCACCATCGTCAACAACAGCCTCTTTCAATACTGCGACCGCGACACCTTCAGCTCATACCAATATACCGAACTGCTACGCGACAACTACCGTTTCGAAAACCGAACCGAACTCCGCACCGAAGCGGAGTTCCTCAACTTGCTGCACAAGTTCAACGTCGGCCTCAGCTTCAGCTATCAAGACGTCTGGGCAGTCAACGACTATTACCACGAACCCGCCAACGCGTGGGATCTCAGCCGCCCCTACTCGGAAGTCGGACTCACCGATCCAGAAGTGTTTTATACAGGCGGCTTCTACAATGCATTTCCTGTCCACGGACAATCTGGCCGCGGCAAGTTATCAGGGTTCCCGGGTTCGAACTCTAGCGATTACTTCATCTCCGGCACAGGCGACTTCGTGCTCGGCAACAACGACTCCAACGACTCGCAGATATCGACCGCAGGCTTATTCATCGAAGACGAAATCAACCTGACAGAGCAACTCATCCTACTGGTCGGCGGACGCCTCGACTTCGTGCACGTAGAATCCGAAGACCCTATGTTCGGCGACATGATTCGCTACTTGCAGCGCGAGAACCCAGGCAATGACTACTCTGGCGTCGAAAAAGCAAAAGATAGCCATGACGATTTCATCCCGAACTTCAACGTCGGACTAGTTTACAAACTCACCCCCACTCAAAGCTTGTATGCGAATTACAACTACAGCGAATCGATCCCATCCGACCTCGGAGGGGGGATAGCCCTGAAAAACGGCGGTGAGAATAACGGTAAAATCGACGGCGATAAGTTTGACCGAAAAAGCGAACTGGTCGAAGGCGGCTTTAAAGCCACATTCCTAGACAACACACTTTTCTATTCGGCAGACGTATTCTACCAAACCAGAACCGATACTCAGTCCCGCGGCGAAGATATCAAAGTGCAAATCACGGGCTTCGAAACCGAAGTCGCTTACCAAGCCACTCCAAAGTTTTACGTCGTCGCAGGCTATAGCTATATCGAGTCCATCTCAAAAAATGGACAGAGTGCCACACAAGCCCCGATTAGTTCGGTGAACAGCAACGGCGGCGTATATGCCTACGACACCTTCTACACCTTTGATGGCTACGATGCCCGCACTCCCGGAGTGCCACGTAGCATCATCAATGGACTCGTCGCCTATAAACTCACGGATAACCTATCCGCTACCTGCGGCATACTGATAACCTCGCCGATGGACTTGGGATTCAACGTGCCGGCCGAACACGTAGCAGGTGGCACTGGCCCCAAACTCGATTCCATCGAGATCCCTTGGCAATACTCCATCGATCTAGGCATGAAATACGAAACCGCCCGCTGGGCGATCTCACTGAAAATGCTCAACGCCACCGACGAGGAAAACTGGGGCGCAGTCAACAGCCTCTATGGCAATGACTCCGTTTACGCCGAACTACCACGTAGATACGAACTCGCCGCCACGATTAAGTGGTAGCAAAAAGTAGTTAGAAGCGTAGGGGTGCTGCTTGCCGTTTCGACAGGCTCAAGGCCCTGAGCTTGTCGAAGGGCGGCACCCGCGAAGGCAGCTAAAGTGTTTCAACTTCCTATGCGTGTGGCCTTTGCGCGGTCTTCGCAAGCAAAGCCCCTACAGACAGATCGAGAAATAGCGTGAATGCGCTGTTCACAAAAATGATGCGCGTGAGTATAGAAGCGCGCTGCTACGTTCGCTAAACATGCGCCCGCATGAAGGCCTTAATCGCCTCCGGAGTTGGCTCGACGGCATGCTTCACGATCTCGATTTGCTTCAGCGCCTCCAGCGACGGATGTGTCGAATCCTGCTGAATCGCATCCACAATCGTCTCAGGGAATTTCGCAGGATGCGCAGTCGATAGCACAATCTGCGGTCCTTCAAACTCACCCGCAAAGCCACACGCAGTGTGCGGGTCAGCCACGTAGCCATATTGCTCATACACACGCTTAATGATCGCACCGATCTCGGCGTCGTTCGTGCGGGAGCTGCTAAAGCCATCCGCCTTCAGATCTTCGAACACGTATTTACCCGTATCCTTAAAGGTCTGGATAATCTCACGCACCTTCGCGGAATCACAATCCTCCGAATAATAGAGGAAGCGTTCAAAGTTCGAAGCGACCTGAATGTCCATCGACGGCGCAAGGCTCGGTGCCACGTCATCGAGCTGATAAGTGCCAGTCTGGAACAGACGGTGTAAAATATCATTTTGGTTCGTCGCTACGCGGAAGCCCTTGATCGGCACTCCCATGCGCTGCACTAACCAACCGGCCAGCACATTGCCGAAGTTCCCCGTCGGCACCACGAACGTCGTCTCATCGCGCACTGCTTCCGGCAAGCGGAAGTAAGCAGAGAGATAATAGACACACTGCGCCAAAATACGCGCGAGGTTGATCGAATTAACCGCCGACAGGCCGACTTCAGCCGCAAAAGCATGGTCTTCGAACACGGTCTTCATCGCCGCCTGTGCATCGTCGAAGCTGCCCTTGATCGCGAGCGGAAAGACATTGTCCGCACCCGTGCAAGTCATCTGACGCTCCTGCAGCGGCGACACACGGCCATCCGGATACAGGATAAAAGTCTTCACACCCGTCTTACCGAGCAGGCCATGAATCGCAGCCGCACCGGTATCGCCCGACGTCGCACCCAGCACCGAGATCGGATTGCCCGTGCGCGCGATTTGCGCTTCGTAAAGGTTACCCAACAGTTGCAGCGCAAAGTCCTTAAACGCCAGTGTCGGCCCGTGGAACAGCTCCAGCACGAACAACTCGTCGCTCAGCGTTTGAATCGGTGCGATGTCCGCATGATCGAACTTCGTATAAGAGCGCTCGACGATCCCCTTCAGCTCGGCACGGTCGATATCCGTCGCGAAAATCGCAAAAAACGCCTCACACAATTCAGCATAGCTCAGAGTCGACCATTCCTTGAGGTAAGGCGTCAGGTCGGGCAATGCTTCAGGTAGATACAAGCCACCATCCGGCGCAAGCCCTTGAGCCACCGCCGTTGAGAAAGAAACAGGAGGCACCTGGCCGCGTGTGCTGATATATTTCATGGAAAAGAAGTCTGAATTCAGAGCAAAAGAGTCAATCCACAAGTGCAGGAGTCTGAACCCTAATCGTAATCCGACTCTGAACCCTAATCCCTCTCAAAGCCCGTATCCACAACTCACAAGAACAAGTTTAAGAGCATGATTAGGATGAAGACCTTAAAAAAGATCGCAAATCACACAATTAAATACAAAACAGTAGTTAATTATGTGCCAGTCTGATAACAACGCCCTCACTCGCCTGAGTGAACCATTCCGCCTCTTCTTCCCCGTCGGCGTCCTATGGGGCATCATCGGCGTCGCGCTGTGGCCGCTGTTCTTTGCCGGCGCACTCAACTACTATCCAGCACTCGCTCACCCACGCCTGATGATCGATGGCTTTGCGGCCTTCTTCATCTTCGGATTCATGATGACCGCTGGGCCACGACTCCTAGGCGCACCCGCCTTCGGATCGAAATGCATCTGTGCAATCTTCGGACTGGCCTGCCTGTCCAACCTAGCCTTCGTTTTCAATCAACTGGCGCTAGGCGATACACTCTTTGCCCTCGCGACGCTGGCACTCTTACTCAAGGCCTACCGTGCTTACTGCGCCCGCACCGATATGCCACCGCCGGGCTTTCCGCTCGCGGCACTCGGCCTGATCTGCGCCTGTGTCGGTAGCAGCCTCCTGGCTCTGACCGCCACGATCTGGCCGAACGCGACCGCCTATGCGCTTGGCAAAATCCTCCTTTTCCAAGGCTTCACGATGTTACCCATCATCGGTGTCGGCGCGTTCTTCTTCCCTAAAATCATCGGCGGACAGAACCGTCACGACTTCGACGAGACGATGACGCCGAGTGCCGAGTGGAAACGCCGCTTTCGGCAGAGCATCTTCGCCGCAATCGGATTTGCGCTCTCCGTTGTCATTGAGCTATCCGGACACATCACCACCGCCTATACCCTACGAGTGCTCACACTCACGGCCTACATCATTACACAACTCCCATGGATGGAATTCCGCCGCAAAGAGCGCATGCATGGCCTGCAGCTGATCTTCGCCCTAAGCACGATCGCCATCGGCCTAATTGGCGCAGCATTCTTTCCTGGCTACAAGGTCGCCTGGCTACACGCCTACTTTTTTGTCGGCCTAACAGGCACGATCTTTCTAGTCTCGCTGCGCGTGGTCTTCGGCCACAGCGACCGCCCTGATCTAATCCGCAAAAGCGTCAAAATCTTTGCATGGGTGACAGGCACACTCATCCTAGCCGCATCAACACGCATCGTCGCCGACTTCCGCCCGGACCTACGCACCACGCATTACATCTACGCATCCGCCCTATGGCTCATCTGCGCAATCGTCTGGCTGGTCTTCGTCGCTCCGAAAACCAAGCCACCGAAGCCACTGCTCGCGAAAAAATCGTGTGATTCGTAGTTAATGGACCCAAAGAAAGTCCACCGAAGATGCAAAGATAGTTAACCACCCGCTGCGCTAGAGAACACGGAGAGCACAGAGGAAAGAACACGACGCCAGCGGTATGGCAGAAAACCTACCATCACGCCCCGAACTGCTCGGCATACTCCGCATTCAGCAGATCAAACAGATTTCCGTCGGGATCACGCACTGTCACCACACGTCCACCCCACGGCTCATCACGCACCTCGCCGTTAAACTGCACACCTTGCGCCTGGAGTTCGGCATACAAGGCGTCCACGTCTTTGACATAGAGCTGAAGTCCCGTATGCGCGCGGTTGAACGGCTTCGTCCATTCGTAAACGTGAATGCCAAAGCCCGCACAATCAAACCGTGCAAAACGTGAAAACGCGTCCTCTCCCTGCTTCACCAGCGGCAACTCCAACACATCCCGATAAAAGCGTAGTGACGCCTCAAAGTCCGATGCGGGAAATGCGATAAAACCTGCCTTTTCAATTTTCATAAGTCAAAGCTACACCCCAGCGATATCGCAGAAGATCTGCTCAAACGCGGTGATCGCATTCTCCATCAACTTCAGATCAAAGCCCTCGTCCGGTGCATGTAGATTATCGATCGGCGTGAAGAGACCCACCATCAAGGCGTCGAGCCCTGCACGTTTATTGAAGTCTGCAATCACGGGGATACTGCCCCCCTCGCGCAAGTAAATCGGCGCGTTGCCAAAGCATTGCTCAATCGCGCGATCGGCCGACTTAAACGCACGTGCCAACGCTTCTGGTTGATCCGCAGGCGTGTTCGGACGCTCTGGCGGCACCGCCAAATACGCTTCCGCGACCGGTCCTCGACGCACATTGAGCGTTACACCTGCCGGGCAGAGGGCCTCAATCGCAGCAACGACTTGATCCTGTGTCTTGTGAGGATCTTGATTCGCCACCAAGCGACAGGTCACCTTGGCAAAGGCCTCACTCGCAATCACGGTCTTCGAACCTTCGCCCTGATAGCCGCCACCGATCCCATTAAACTCTAGCGTCGGCCCAAAGCGCACCGCTTCAAGGGGAGTCAGACCATTGGCCGGATAAAATGCAGGGACATCAAGCATCGCTTGATAACTCTCGACCGTCTCCGGATAACGCGCCAACTCCGCGCGTTCCCAATCGAGCACCGGCAACACATCGTCGTAAAACCCTAGCACATTCACACTGCCATCTGGATTGTGTAGCCCCGCGCAAATTTCCATCAATGCCTGCAATGGATTATACACTGCGCCGCCGTGGATGCCTGAATGCAGATCGCTCTTTGGGCCACGCACTTTGATTTCCAAATCCACCAAACCACGGAGTGCCGTCGTAATCACGATCTGCTCAGTGTTTGGGCTCCCCGTATCAGAGACTAAGATAAAGTCTGCCTTCGAAATACGCTCTGCATACGAATCAAAAAACTTCGGCATGCTCGGGCTACCGATCTCCTCCTCGCCCTCGATCACATATGTGATGTTGAGTGGTAGATCTGGATGCTTCGCCAACACACGAGCCAATGCCGACATATGCACAATTGTAGGCCCCTTGTTATCGGCCGTGCCACGACCATAGATACGGCCATCACGCACCGTCGGTTCAAACGGCTCACTCGTCCATAGTTCAAACGGATCGGCCGGTTGCACATCGTAGTGCCCGTAAATCGCAATATGTGGCCACGCCGGATCGCCAAAGCGCTCAGCCAAGAGAATCGGGTGCAGTTCTGTCTCCACCACTTCCACCTTAAAGCCAAGGTTCTCCAACAAGCCAGTTGCATACTCACGCGCTCCTTTCATGCCATCGGCATAGGCCGGATCCGTCGAAACGGAAGGAAAACGAATATAATCTTTAAGAGCTTCAATCGGATCAAACATGCGCACAATCTGATCGCTGTTTTTCACAGGTCAAGTGGGGAGCTTGCGGAAAATCACTCGTAGCGTGCAGCTTATAGTAACTCGTGTGCGGTGCTGGCTCTGAGGCGCTGAACGTTTGTAAAGCTCGATGCCATTGCATATTAAAAAATCAGATAGGATGACGTTCTAATCTTGGGTATTTTACGGCCACAAAGAGGCACTTCCGAGCGCAGCGATAATCAACCGAAGGGCGAAGCCCAAAATACACAAAAACGACTGCGGTTTAGTTTTTCGTGCTTCTTCGTGCCTTTTTGTGGCTGAATCTCTGCGCTCTAGGTTTTAATTATCCCCGAAAAGTAAACAGATATCGAGACATGCAATGGCATTGTGCGACAGCGGCACGCTACGAAATTTGACAGTATACTGGCGCGCATCAAAATTTGTGATTTTTAGCTTAACCCATTGGGGAGTGGCGAGCTTCGTCTTACGGTGTGCTGGTGCTTTGGTTCCGTGCTGAGGCTCGGCGGACGGCGCGGAGGCCGTCCCTCCCCGAGTAACCCACACATGCAACAGGTTCGTATGAGGTGTGTCACTTTTCACAAATCATGATGTATGCAGGTATAACTAAGGTCTCTTTGAGCTCAATGGCAATCATCGGTGGACCCTACGCTCACAGCCAGTCTCGTGAAGCATCTCGCTTTTCAATCGCCATCAGCATGAGGCATACGATCAAACCGGCGAGGCCGCCAATATAGCCAGCGTTATGAATTAAGGCGACCGATACAAAGTTCGCAGGTTCGGTGACTTGAAGATATGTTACCGTCGGTTCCCAGTAAGAGTAATCAGAGGAATGGGTCGCACCCAAAATGAACCCTGTAATACCGCCAATCATCGCACTGCCAAAGATGATTCCGAAGCCTTTGAAGCTTTTTCTGTAAACATCTTTAAGCGGCCAAGCGGGGAATAGTAGCCGTGCGATCAACCAAGCTGAGAAGAAGCCCACCCACCATGTCGCCATGAAACCGACTTCAGCCACGAATACTCTTTCAGGTAGCCCGAAATTTGCATAATCGAACTGCTCAAATTTCAATTTTGTAAAATACTCGTGTGAAATGGAATAAGTAATTTGGTCGTGCACGATGCCATAAGCGCCTGCAATCAATGTGCCAATCACGCTCAGCCCGAGCATGTGCGGCAATCGCTTCAGCGGAAACTTTGGATACAAGAAGCTCATTGATCACCTCCCTCTGCCCTTGCCCTCACTGCCAATAAAGCTTCTTTCATCGGAAAACACTCAAAGAGCAGAATCAAAGGCGATAAAACTAGATGCGAGCAATACAGCACGCCGCGGCTCCAAAGAGTCATCAGCTTCAATTCAGACGCGTCACGAATCACTCGATCTTCTAAGTGCTTCGGATAGGCGACTTTGCTAACGTTCATTTCCTTCGCGGCTCTCTTCATCTGAGAGATGCTGCTAAAGGGATAATATTTCTGCAACCAGCGGTCGGAGTCTTTATGTTCCTGTGCACTAAACAGTCCGCGAGTGCAACGGTCTCGAACGATCCAAATTGGTATTGAAGCAAGTGCACCAAGCGCTGTGACCATAAACCAATGGTCACCTTGTAAAAACATCCATATCTGGAGCGACAATACCGCAAACGCAACTGCTTGAGTCAGGTGCCAGCCCGTTTTATTTTGATCTTCATACAGGTCAGCAATACTCAGCCCTGAATCTAAGAATAGCAGCACCCGTTGGAAAAAGTCCCACTCTTCTTTACACGCGACAATCTTGTGATCTTTGCAATCGTCATAGCAGAACCATAGAATGGAAATTACTTCTTTGAGACTGCCATCTTCCTCACTGCATTCAATCGCTTGAAGACGATCATCCAACTCAAACGCAGTGATACTTTCATCGAGATAACTCTCGAGACATGCTTTGAGCTGCTGCCTGGCGGTCATATCGATCATATATCCGTAGAAACTCTTCCCAGCGCTTTCACATGCTTAGTTGACAGAAGATGCTCCAAAGAAATTTCGATCGGCGCATCAAACTGATTATCAAATGAATCGACTAAAACAATAGCAGCCACGCGCCGATATCCGGGCAGGTGGTTCATGCTTTCTTTAATCTTCTGTATTTCTAAAACAGTCCCTGGCTGTAAAATGCTTTCTGACAGAATTTCACGACCAGTGATTCGCCCAAGCTCCACAGGAGAGATGCTATAATAATCAATGACATTCCCATATCCAGGTGGTGCATTGACTCCCCAAATATACATTTCAGTCCTTACAACATAACGACTCTTCACAAACGAAGTATATTCGAATTCATGACTGACGTCTTTATAGTTTAGGACGCATCCACTGAACATAAGGGATGTGACGAATATGCTGATTATCAATATGTGTTTCATTCCTAAAACAGTCCTCGCAGTAGATCCATCCCTTAAATCACTCTCCATAATGTGTCCACATTCGGATAATTTTCACGACCTGCTCGTCTTCGTATACTTGATACACGATTCGATGCTGAATATTGATACGCCTCGAATAGCTTCCCTGTAGATCGCCAACCAAGGCCTCATCGCCAGGCGGTGCTTGAAACGGGTCTTCCTTTAGAATTTCTAGAATCTCCAGTGCCTTTGCTTTGAGCTGACTACGCGACAATTTGTTCGCGTCTTTTTGCGCCAGCTTCGTATAAACCAATCGATAGTTCACCATTCGAGTGACTCACTGCAGTCTTCAATTTTTTCATTCATCCCCTCTACGATCGATTCCACCATCCCCGGCACCATGCTCAGATGCATGGTCTCTGAAATCGCCCGCCAATCATCCTCTGCAATGAGCACCGCGTTACCACGCTTACCTGTGATCTGAATCGGGACGTGTGATTCATTCGCCTCGTCAATGAGGCTGTAGAGAGTATTGCGAGCCTTCGTGGCAGTGATCGTAGTCATGGCTAAAAGCGTGCGCAATTACGTGCGTCTGTCAATGTGTCTTTTTATGACGAAAGTAGCAGCGGCATCCTGCCGCTGTCACTCACCCAACAAAGCGGCTGGAAGCCGCTATACTGGTGCGCACCATAATTTGTGAAAAGTGCATTCATACTATTTCGCAATCTTGATGTAGGGGCTTTGCTTGCGAAGACCGCGCAAAGGCCACACGCATTGGAAGTTGTAAAACTCTATCTACCTTCGCGGGTGCCGCCCTTCGACAAGCTCAGGGCCTTGAGCCTGTCGAAACGGCAAGCAGCACCCCTACGCCAGATTCTTCGATTTCACAAATCACAATACTTGATCCGCGTGAGTTTACTCTCCCTCGCCCACTTTAAATACGTGGGTGCGACGTGCTCGGCCCGGGCGACTACCCATTGCGGCACGTCGTAAGGGTGATGTGCATCGAGATACGCGTTCACCTCCTCAGATTTCGATTCAGCGAATTTCACAATCAATCGCCATTCAGCATCCGACTGCACTGCCCCCTCCCAGCGATAAACAGATGTCACGCCCGCATCAATCTGCACGCAGGCCACAAGATCGGACTCGACTAACCCGTGCGCCAGTTGCTGCGCCGCAGCCTCGGAGTCGACCGTCGTCCAACCGATTAAAAGTGTGTCAGGCATGATTCACTCCTCAGATTTCGTCTGGTTATAAGCGGCACCATCTTCAAACAACACGCTATTGATATCCTTCGATACGTAGCGGTGCAGAATACTGGAAATTAACGTCTGATACGGCATGCCATACCGATTTGCTCGCAACTGCAATGACTCCAAATCACGCGAGGAAATTCGAATATTAATTCGCTTGTCCTTATTCAGCGTCTCACGAGCTGATGCTTGCAACTGCCGAACTTCCTCTGCTTCTGGAATATGAAGATCGATGCCTCCGCTCTCATCCAGGTCTACTAATTCTTTTTCATAATCATCAAACTTCATTGGATCCTCCTCTCAAAAACTGTTTCGTCGCTTTTCGGCTCGGTATAATCGTCTTCAGGAATTTGCTTTCACCCGATTCAACATACGGAACCAAATATACATAATCGCCCACCCGAACGTAGAAAATCTTCTGGTTTGGGTATTTCTCAGAATTTGGATGATCGGCAACAGCGAGCACGTCGCCACGTTCAACATGAAACACGATATCCTGAAAACCGATTCCTCGTGTTGCGCGCAGTTCCGCATCTTTATCATCCGACCAATCAAACACCTCAACAAGCTACGTGATGTGTGCCGAATGTCAACAGGCCATCAAACTCTAAACCGATCCTCTTACTAACCCAGCGATCAGCAACTACCGATGATCCCAAGGTAGCGTCACTTTGACGGGTTCATGATCCCACACTTCAAAGGGCTCGAAAATCTTGCCTGGATTTAAAATGCCCTTCGGGTCGAGTGCGGCTTTGACTGCCAGCATCATCGCAATCTCAGGTTGGGTGTGCTGCATCTCCATGAACGGAGCCTTCGCTAAGCCAACGCCATGCTCGCCGGTGATCACTCCGCCGAGGTCGACGACTTTTTGCATCAATTTTTTGATGCCTGCCTTCGCCTTTGCTGCGTCCTCGGGGTTGGAACGATTATACATGATGTGCACATGTAGGTTGCCATCGCCGGCGTGGCCGAAAGTCGGTGTTGCGAGGCCAATTTCCTTTTTCAATGCGATGGTATAGCGAATCAACTCGGCCTGCTTCTGAATCGGCACGACCACGTCTTCATTCAGCTTGGTATCGGCAATCGAGAACATCGACTGCGAACAAGTGCGCCGCACTTTCCAGAGCTCTTCGGCCTTGGCATCGGTGCGCGCTTCACGATGTGCCAGCGCACGGCCCTCCATAAACTCGAGCAATTTGGCGCGTTGCGCACGCACCTCTGCGGGGCGACCATCGACTTCGATCAATAAGATCGACGCGCGTGGGCACTCAGCAAAGATGGTTTTCTCGGTATAGCGCTCCGCACAAGTCACGGATTGACGATCGAGAAACTCAAGAATGGAAGGGTTCAGTCCAGCTTCAAATAACGCCGCGACGGTCTTGAGCGCAGCGGCTTCGGACTTAAAAGCAAACATGCCAGTCCAGCGTTTTTCGGGTTTTGGAATGAGCTTCAACGTCGCCGAGGTAATCACACCAAGCGTCCCTTCCGAACCGATCAGTAAGTCCCGAAGGTTGAGACCTGAGACATATTTCTTGAGCGCGAGTCCGAGTTTAAACGGACTGCCATCGGCATAAAACCCTTCGAGTCCGAGCACATAGTCGCGCGTCACGCCATACTTCACACAGCGCAGACCGCCGGCGTTGCAGGCGATGTTGCCGCCGATGGTCGAATATTTTTTCGACGACGGATCGGGCGGATAAAAGAGCCCGACCGCTTCGACTTGCTCCTGAATGTCCGCGGTAATCGCGCCAGTGCCGACCGTCACCATGCGCGAAATGGTATCGATTTGGACCTGGTTCAGCGCCGAAACGTCGAGCACCCAACCACCTTTGAGCGGCACCGTAGAGCCCGTCGCGGACGAACCCGCACCACGTGCCGTCACAGGGATCACATACTTATGCGCGAGCTTCAGCACTGCGCCAACTTCCTCGGCAGCCTGCACCTTGATCACCGCATCCGGCATAAACGACAGCCGCATATTATCAAGTGACGCAGCGAAGCAGCTGTCTTGGTCGACGAACACACGCCCTGGTAACTTACGGCGCAAGGCCTTCAATGCAGTTTGACTCGTAGCCTGAGGAGGACTCTTAAATTTCATGAGGCGGTGGTATAGATCGTGGATCGACTGAATACAAACAAGAAGGCAGTGATACAGGCATTCCTGCCTGTTGCTGATGCTCAGAGACAGACAGGACGACTATGCTCAGTGACGGACAGGACGACTTATGCTCAGTGACAGACAGGAATGTCTGTTTCACTCACTTCTCACTTCTCACTTCTCTGGCACCGCGAGCAGATTCGTATCCAGCTCGATGGTGAATCGTGCGCCTGAGCGATCTTTACGATTCTCGGCATACACGCGCCCACTATGCGCCTCGGCGATCTTCTTGCAAATCGCTAGCCCCAGTCCCGTGCTGGTTTCATTGCCAGTCGGTTGCACCGATGTTTTACCGAAATCGGTAAAGAGCTTATGCATTTCATCCTCTGGAATACCAGGACCTTCGTCTTCGACGGCGATCTTCAAAAGACCATCCACATGCTCCGTCACCACTCGAATGAATGAGCCAAACGGCGAATATTTTACGGCATTACTCAGTAAGTTATCCATCAGGCGACGGAATTGAGTCTTATCTAGCATCAATAAGTCTGGCATCCCGCGATCATCCAGCTCCAACTTGATCGACTTCTTATTCGCAGTGAATTGATAAATATTGAGCGAAGAAGACACCACCTCACACAATTGACAAGGCGCTGCTTCCGAGCGCTCTTCCCCACTTTCAATTACCGAAAGATCGAGTAATTCGTCAACCAAGTGCAACATCGAGCTAGTAGTCGTTTGGATCGTATCAGCGATCTCCTTCTGCTCATCATTGAGCGGCCCACTCTCCATTAGAAACTCAGACAGGCCGCGAATCGAAGCCAGTGGATTGCGCAAATCATGCGAAGCCATACCGATAATACGGTTTTTCGCAAAATTGGCCTGCTTCAGCCCGTCGATAAATTCGCGTTGAAAGCGCATCAACACACGCATCTTTAAATGATTACGAATACGTGCCAATGCCTCGTGGCGATTGATCGGCTTCGTAATATAGTCGCAACCGCCCGCATCGAGTCCTTCGACGATTGAGCTGGTATCAGAACGGCCGGTCACAAAAATGATCGGCACCTCGCTCAAGCTCGTCATCTGCTTAATCTTGCGACAGGTAATAAAGCCGTCGATCCCGTCCATCACGACATCGAGCAAGATCAAGTCAGGCTCATTCGCCTCGATACACTCAATCGCACCTTCACCAGAGTCGGCCTCATCGACGACAAAACCACTGCGCTCCAAGACTCGGCGGAGCAACTTACGGATGATCTCGTCATCGTCCACAACAAGGATACGTGATCCTTCTGTATTAATTTCTTCGGTTTGGTTCACTAGAGACTAAATAGTAGGCGTGATTAACTGCCAGTAAAAGAGGTTCACCCACCGAAAGTCAACCAAAGGGAATTCGCAGAAATATTCTGCGACGATTTAACATTGCACCCGAGCGCCTGCATCGCATTTTCTGACGGCTATGCTTCAAGCTGGTATCGTAGGTCTCCCCAATGTGGGCAAAAGCACACTGTTCAACGCTCTTACGCGCACGCGTAAAGCTGAGTCGGCAAACTATCCGTTTTGCACGATCGACCCCAACGTGGGCGTCGTTCAAGTGCCGGACAGTCGCCTTGAGCCGTTGCGTGAAATTTCCAAGACCAACAAGGTCATCCCTGCTGCGATCGAGTTCGTCGACATCGCAGGCCTCGTCGCAGGTGCGAGTAAGGGTGAAGGCCTTGGCAACAAGTTCCTCGCCAACATTCGCGAGGTCGATGCCATCGTGCACGTCGTGCGTTGCTTCGAGGACGATGATATTATCCACACCTTGGGCACCATCGAACCACTACGTGATATTGAGATCATCAATACCGAGTTGATTCTATCGGACATCACCTCACTGGAAAGCCAGCAGGAGAAACTCGTTAAAAAAGCACGTGGAGGCGACAAAGAAGCAGCCGAGAATGTCGAGTTGATCGAGCGCCTGCTCCCTCACTTAAACGAGACAAAGCCGGCCATCACACTGGAAATGAACGAGGACGAGCACATCGTGCTCAAGCGCCTGTGCCTACTTTCTGCGAAACGCGTGCTCTACGCCTGCAACGTCTCCGAAGCCGAATTGGCGGATTACTCCGCAAATACACACGTCGCCGCAGTCGAAAAATATGCCGCAGAGCACCACGGTGCGGGCACTTGTGTGATCTCCGCCGCAGTAGAAGCCGAGTTGATCGACTTCGAAGGCGATGAAGCCACAGAATATCTCGAATCACTCGGCATCACGGACTCTGGAGTCTCACTCCTCATCCGTGCCACTTACGATCTACTCGGCCTCGCCTCATATTTCACCGCTGGCGTGCAAGAAGTGCGCGCATGGACTTTTAAGAAAGGCATGAAAGCACCGCAATGCGCAGGCGTGATCCACACCGACTTTGAACATGGCTTTATTAAAGCCGAAGTCGTCGCCTACGACGATCTAATCGAATTAGGCAGCGTCGCCAAAGCTCGCGAAGCCGGTAAATACCGCCTTGAAGGCAAAGACTACGACTTTAAAGACGGCGACGTCGCACTCTTCCGATTCAACAACTAAGCTCAGGCCCAGACTCGGCCGGATCACTTTAGCGCCTGCGATATCCTCTCATTCGCGAGGCTTATGGGAACTTCGCACAGTTGACTCGGTCGCAAAGCACTTACACCTCTGCATGACCGAAATGACTCAGCGACTCCAAAACCAACCACGCCTACCACTCATCATGGTAGGCATTGCATCTCTTTGCCTCAGTGGCTGCGACAACGCGCAACCCACCTCCTACCGGATTCCGAAGGAGGAACGCGTCGTCGCGATGGCACCAGCCGCAACACCTGCAGCAAGCGCACCGGCAAAGATGGAAGTGCTTCCCGGCATGGAAGCTGCCGCACAGAAAGCCGGTGAGATTAACTACACCGCCCCCGAAGGTTGGGAAGACCTGCCTGCCAGCGGCATCCGCAAAGCCAACCTAAAGGTCACCACTGATACTGGTAGCGCCGAGATCACCATCCTCACCTTCCCAGGTGACGTCGGCGGACGACTCGCCAACATCAACCGCTGGCGTGGCCAAATCGGACTCGAGGAAGCCACTCCCGAGGATCTACCGGCCTACACCGAAGGCTACGACATCTCCAACCACCGCGGCCTTTACGTGCGCCTCGAAGGTGGAGAGCAAAGCATCCTCGGCGCGCTACTCCCCTTTCACGGCAACACTTGGTTCGTCAAAATGATCGGCGACACGCCTACCGTGCTCGCGAACGAAGCCGCAATGAAACAGTTCCTCGACTCCATCGAGCTAGAGGACCACGCCCACTAAACAATGAAAGCGCTGTTTAAATTTTTCGCATCACTGCGGCTTACCGTCGTGCTACTCGCCTTCTCCATGGTGCTGATTTTCTTCGGCACCCTCGCTCAAGTCGAAACGGGGATCTGGAAGACACAGAAGGACTACTTCGAGAGCTTCATCGCGATCTGGTCTTACCCTGGATCATGGGTCGCACAAGATGCACTTCACTGGCTGCGCATCCCGATGCCAGGCGGCTATCTGCTCGGCGGCATGCTGTTAATCAACCTCGTAGCCGCTCACATTACCCGATTTAAATTCACCGCAAAGAAGAGCGGCATCTTCCTCATCCACCTCGGCCTCATCCTACTACTTGTCAGCGAATTACTGACAGACTTGGTCTCTAAAGAGAGCCAAATGCCTGTCGACGAAGGCGGTCGTAGCAACTACTCGCAGGAATATCGCGACAATGAACTCGTGCTGATCGACCGCTCAAATCCGGATTTCGACACGATTCACAGCATCCCCGTCTCATTACTTAAGCCCGGTAAAACAATCGCGGTGCCAGACAGCCCACTCAGCATCCGCACGGTCAGTTACTATCCGAACGCGAAAATCGGCCGTGCGACTGAGGGAGCCGCTCCCGTCTCATCGCCCGCCAACCAAGGCATCGCGGTGAAGATGAATGTCGTCGTCACCCCAGCAGCGGTCACCTACGCCGAGAACCAAATCAACACCGCGACGGCCTACGTCGAAGTGCTCAGCCCCGAAGGTTCCCTCGGCACATGGCTGGTCTCCAACGTGATCGACGACCGCTTTCCTGCGCAAATAGTCCGCCTCGGCGAGCAAAGCTGGGAAATGGTGCTACGCCTCACGCGCCACTACTATCCATTCGAAGTCGAGCTCATCAACTTCTCGCACGATAAGTATCCGGGCACCGAAATCCCCTTCAACTTCTCAAGCGAAGTCATGGTGCATCACGAAGATAGCACAAAAAATCAAAAGGCACTCATCTATATGAACCACCCACTGCGCTACGAAGGCCTCACCTTCTACCAAGCCTCGTTCGCCAATGACAACCGCACCTCGATCTTTCAAGTCGTGCGCAACCCAGGTTGGGCACTGCCCTACATCAGCGTCCTCCTAATGGGAGTCGGCATGCTGGTTCAGTTCGGCATGCATTTCTTCAAATTCCTTAAAAAACGCACTTCTGTCTAATGAAGAAATTAGCCTTTTCCCTCATCTTAATCATCGCCGCGCTGATCGTTGCGCGTGGGTTTAACCCGTCCACCAATCCTACGGACTTTGACGTCGATAGCTTTGCCGAACTCCCCGTCCAGGTGGGTGGTCGCATCAAGCCGCTCGACTCCGTCGCCCGTAACACCCTGCTCGTGCTTGCAGCACGTCAGAAAGTCGTCACTCCCGAAGGCGTCACCCTTAGCCCGATCGAGTGGTTCATGGATCTCACCATGCGCCCCGAACTGGCTGATACCTACCGTGTCTTCAAAATCGAATTCCCTGACGACCTCGGCATCTCTGGACTCGCAGAGCAAGGCCAACGCTACTACGCGTTTAACGACCTGCTTCCGCACTTCGACGAGATTCTACGCCTCTACGGCAAGATCAACCCCGATCCGAAGCTGCGCAGCCCCTATGAGCAACAAATCGCGGATCTCAACGACGGTCTGACGCGCTATCACCGCGTCATGCACTCGCTCCACCCGGTCGGCACGCCTGAACGCCTCGACCGCCTCGTCGACGAGTATCAAACCTACGCGGCCAGCGTAACACCGGGACTGGCCGCACTGCGCCAGCAACAAGCCGGCGAGGACTACGATGCCGAACTACTCGGCCGCTTTATTCAATTTGGCGACGATTATCTGAAACTCTCCAAGACCGCGTATCTCCGCGTCGTCCCACCACCCGCGCCCGTCGATCCACTCGACGACTGGAAAAACATCGGTCTTGAGTTGCTCGATGTCATGCGTGGTGACGGCCTCAGCCCCTACGTGACTAGCTACGCGAGCCTGACCATGGCCTATCGCCAAAATCAGCCCGAGATGTTCAACCAAACAGTGCAAGAATTGCGCCAGCGTTTCATCGCCGACTTCCCCAACGATATCGCCCGCGTCCACTACGAGCGCGAGTTCAATCAATTGCAGCCGTTTTACATTTCGATGCAGCTCTACGTGCTGATCTTCCTCACCGTCTGCATTTCATGGCTACGCTGGCCAGAGACATTCACCAAAGCGGCCTTCTGGGTGCTGCTGCTTGCCTTTGCCATCCACACTTTCGGGCTTGTTTCCCGCATGTATATCCAAGGTCGCCCACCGGTCACGAACCTCTACTCCTCCGCCGTATTTGTTGGTTGGGGAGCGGTGCTTCTAGGTGCCTTTTTGGAAAAATTCTTTAAGAACGGCGTCGGAGCAGCCATGGCCTCCCTGGTTGGTTTCTGCACCTTGATCATCGCACACCACCTCTCCATGAGTGGCGATACACTGGAAATGATGCGCGCAGTGCTCGACTCGAACTTCTGGTTGGCCACGCACGTCGTAGTCATCACCTTCGGGTATTCAGCCATGTTCTTTGCAGGCGCTCTCGCATTGATTTTTACCTGCCTCGGGCTTTTCTCTAAGAACTTCGACAAACAGTCAGCCAAATCCATCGTCAGTATGGTCTATGGTATCACCTGTTTTGCCTGCCTGTTTAGTCTCGTTGGCACTATCCTCGGCGGCATCTGGGCCGACCAGAGCTGGGGACGTTTCTGGGGCTGGGATCCGAAAGAAAATGGCGCACTCATGATCGTGGTGATGGGAGCGATCGTCTTGCACGCTCGCTGGGGTGGCATCGTCAAGGAGCGCGGACTCATGGCATTGGCAATCTGCGGCAACGTCGTAACCGTATGGTCGTGGTTTGGCACCAACCTACTGGGGGTCGGCCTACACGCCTACGGGTTTACGAGCAGTGGCTTCTGGTGGACCATCGGCTTCGCTGCCAGCCAGATATTCTTCATCATTCTGGTCACACTACCTTGGCGCTACTGGCGTAGCGCCTACGGCAAGGAGAAACACCATCTGGAGCGCAAACGCATCCTAATCGCCGTGCAAGAAGCTGATGCCGAACAAGCCGAAGAGGCGACCTCTTAAGGCTTCTTCAAATCCAAGCGGATCTCACAATCCGCTGGGGCATCAAAGAGCGAGGATAGCATCACTCGATTGACGCGAGTTCTGGTGTAAGTAACCGTATCGTGCAGCTGACCATCAACGTATAACTCATAGCCCGTCGGTAGGCGATGGGGCGTGCTGCCGTCTGCGGGGACGAAGTGTAACTCAATCTCCGCGGTCGCGCCATCGACACCCGTAACAGCGGCGCGCCGATACACCTCTTCAAACGTGTCTGTATCGATATAATGAGTGATCGAAAAAGGTAGAATTCCATGACTCTCCACGACTGCGCAACTGCGACCATTCCAGAGCTCAGGAGCGCGCAGTTCGAGGACGGAGTTTAGACCGCCTTCCAGCGCAGCCGCCGAATCATAGGACCAAGCCAGCTGAGTTAACGAACTCTCCAACAGCATCATACTCATATAAAATGTAGTATGCGCCTCGTTGAGATGGTCATAGCTTTGGCGCAACCAGCCTTGATGACCATTATAACCATATTCGAAAGACAGTTCGGCTGTAGGAGACTCTGTTTTTAATTTATACAGGTTAGGCTCGCGCGCCATGAGTGTCAGATCCCAAATATTTCCCTCAACCGAGACTTTGCCATTAAGAATATAGCTATTCACCTCATCGAAGCCCGTCGCCTTAATGTGGAGCTCCAACAGTCCCCGTAACGATGTAATCGGAGCTGGCGAACTCAACGACTCACGCGACTCTGCAACCGTTACGGAAACGACTGCTGAATCCAACGGATCAGCCATCGCAGTCATGAGAGGCTCTGGCGCTACTGACTCTGGAGTTCTGGTGAGTGGCGTAGTATTACGATTCTTCGCCATAAGATAATAGCCCCCACCTAGAATCACGGCGATCAACACAACAACACCAGCAACGCCGAGATACACGGCCCGCTTAGACACTTGCTCTCCAAGGATATCGAAGTGCTTAACGCCTCTAGACCTAGCCATAATCTAACAATATCGAGTCCTTAAAAAGTCAACGATCGACAAGGCACTCGTGATGCCACGCTCGACAGAATAAAATTTCGCAACGGAGCAATTAGCCGCCGTTTTCCATACGTTCTAGCTCTGCCATCTCCTCTTGCGCTTTAGCAATACGCGCCTGTGCTTCTTGGATGCTCTTCGCACGCGCTTGAGATTCCTCATAAGCCTTTCTTTTTGCTGCAAGCTCAGCTTCAAGACGAGCCGCTTCACGTTCCGCAGCACTCACGTCTGAATCAGTCGAATTACGTGCGATCTCGTCGCGCACCTTCTTCGCCTCCAAAGTCTTAATCTCTTCTTCCAGTTTCACCTGAGCCTGAGCTTCCTGATCATACTCATACTGGCGTTGTGCCTCCGCAGCTTCGAGCTCCTCCTTATTCTGGTCATACTTACTACCGCCTAGCCCGCCGAGGGCAGCACCAGCGGCAGCACCAGCGGCCATGTTGACACCACTACCATCACCCAGCTGAGAACCAATCACAGCTCCGAGAATCGCACCTGCGGCGACACCGACATTGCGCCCCGTATTACCACTATTAGAAGACGAGCACCCGCTAAAGATAAGGGCTGCACACAAGAGAATGGAAGTGAGTGAAGTTTTAAGCATAATCGGACAGTATTGTTTCGTATGAAAATTGCAATATCGAGAATAAATCGCAGGGTGAATGAGTAAATACAGGCACACACCTTCTAGATTCGACTCCCATATCTCGAAATTATTTATATATTTCTGTCACACAGCGCTTCGATCCTACATACCCTACGACCATTATGAGTTTACGAAACCCCGAACGCGGCCTCTTTTCAGTCAAAGGCCTCATCTTCAGTCTCGGCCTGATCGCCTCTTTTATCTTCGTCGGCGTGATATACGGCGGTCTTATCCGCCCTGCGGCAAATGAAGCCGCACTCGCTCAAAGCTACGGCGTCGAAGCTTCCAGTTCCTCTGGGATCTATGTCATTCTTAAAGACTACGAGCAACAAGTCTGTATATCCCTATTCGTCTGGGGCATCATGATCCTCGTCTATAAGTTTATCCTAGTGAGCGCAGAAGCCAAAGTCCTCGGTCGTTTCGCCCCCGAAAGCGAAGGCATCGATACCGAGGCTGAAGTAGACCTCCTAGCCGGCGCACGTAGCATCACTCGCGAACGCGCAGGTAAACTGTCCGAAGAGATCGACCAAAAGAGTAAGAGCCACGACCTGAAAAACAAAATCTTGCCCTACGTAATGGCACGTGGGCTAGAACGTTACCACATGACTGGCAACGTCCCCGAAGCCACCGAGACCATTATGGGACGCCTCGAAGTCGCCTCCGAACAACAAGAGAGCGAGCTATCCATGCTTCGCTATCTTGTTTGGGCGATCCCCTCCATCGGTTTCATCGGCACTGTCCGCGGTATCGGCGTCGCCCTCCACCGAGCCGACGAAGCACTACAAGGGGACATCTCTGGTGTCACCGGCGCACTCGGGGTAGCCTTTAACTCCACCCTCGTCGCGCTCATCATCAGCATCGCCCTCATGCTCCTCATTCACCTCCTACAAAGTGGACAAGAAGGACTCATCCTGCGCGTTCAGACATTTTGCCGCGAACAAATCATCGACAAACTCTACGACCGCGACGAATCAGACGCGTCTGATATCGATATTGAGGTGAAGACAGTTCTCCTAGAAGACGAAGCCTCCAGCAAGTAAGCCCTCGTCACTCTCACTCTCACTCTGATGAAACGCCGCCGAGAAGCACAAAGCTCCGCACTGTCTTTTATAGACTGTATTTGCTGCGGCTTCGGTGCCGTGCTGCTGCTCTTCATTCTCACCGCCAAAAGCCAGATCACAGAGTCCAAAGAAGAGGCCACGCAATCACTCGCAGCCGAAGCAACCCTGCAAGAAGCGATCGAGGAGGCTGAAGCCCAACAGAAAGCATTAGAGAAAGACATCGCGGCACTCGATCCACAGCCTGACGCCAACGCCACAAGCGTCGCAGAGCTCGCCGCCGAACAAGAGCGCCTCGCCAAAGCCATCGAAGACAGAGCCGAAGCACTCGCCTCACTCGAAACCGAGACAGAGGCCGTCGACGCCGTCGCAGGGCTCAACCGTCCGTCCGCCGATCAAAGCTACCTCTCTGGACTCAAACTACGCGGCCCACGCGCCGTGATCCTACTCGAAAGTTCCGGTAGCATGCTCGGCAAAGATGCCAAGAGCGCGATCGCGATCATTCAAGCTGGCAGCGGTGCGACTTCCGAAAAATGGCTCCGAGCCAAAGCCGCCGTGCGCGCCGTGCTCGCCGCAATCCCGCAAGGCACCACAGTCGCAATCTTTCAAATGAATGAAAGCGCTAGCCCACTGTCAGGGAATCCCAACAGCCCCTACATCGACCCTTATGATAACAGCGCCCTGCTCGCCGCACTTGAGCGGCTCGACAAACTCGAAGCCTCCGGCGGAGCCGATCTATCCAAGGCTCTACGCATCGTTGGCCAACTCAAGAATCGCCCCAGCAGCCTACTCCTCATCGGCGATGGCCTACCGACAGCCCCCAACCCGACCCAACGAAGCCTATCAGAGGCCGATCGCGTGAAACTCTTCAACACTGCAATGGGCACACGCCCGAACTACCCATTTAATGCCATCCTATTCCCCTTCGAAGGCGATCCCTCTGCAGCAGGCCTCTACTGGAAACTAAGCGCCCGCACCAATGGCATCACCCTCATCCCCGACAACGATTGGCCGAGCCTCTAACGAGGCGATGGCGAAGAACTAATTTCTAATGACAAATCATTTAGCTATTATCGATTAGCCATCACCTATTTAATTAATGATCAAACGAAAACAGATCGAGGTATTCAGCCTCTCCTTTCTGGACTGCCTCTGCTGTGGGTTTGGAGCGATTCTGTTGCTATTCATCCTCTCCATCGGCTCGGGCAAGGCTGGCGTCGAAAGCGAAGTTGACGACCCCACACTGCAAACGATGCGCGCGCAACTCGCTCAACTCGAGGCCGACGTCGCCGATAAAGCCGCGTTGCTCGAAGCCTCCATCCATAGCAAAGAAACCGAGCAAGAGCGTCAGCGCATCAACTCGATTATTCAAGAACTAGAGTCGACCCTCGCCGACCTCCAACAAGAATTCGACTCTAAGCAAGCCAACCTCAGCACCAGTCAACAAGCCGCAGCCGAAGCCAACCGACTGCTCAAAAGCTTTAAACACGAGGACCTCCCGCCGATCGGATTGCCCGCCGATGCCACACACGTCGCCTTCATTATCGATACGTCAGGCAGTATGCGTAACCAGATGACCAACCAGCTGCACTACGGCGTGATCGAGCAAATCACCGAACTCCTCGATAGTCTGCCCGAGGTGAAGAGTATTCAATTTATCGATACCAGCGGGAACTATATGATGCGCGACGGCAGAGCCCGCTGGCTTCCTGACACTCGGGGGCTGCGCGATAAGGCGCTGCGCTCTGTGCTGAACTACCCAATTCTCTCGGTCAGCGACCCCGAACCAGGCGTGCGTAGAGCCTTTCGAGACCTCAGCACCGACATTGGCCCCAACGACAACATGAGTCTCTACGTGATCGGCGACGACTTCCGCGGCTCCACCCAAAGTTTCCTCATCAAGCTCGACCGACTCAACCCACGTGATCCAGTAACAGGCAAACGTCGTGTTTCGGTCAGCGCCATCGGATTCCCCACACTCATCAACCCCTTCCAACTCGGCGCCCCACAAGGCAACACTCGCTTCGCCAACATCATGCGCGAAATCGCCGAAGCCCACGACGGCGTGCTAATTCTCAAACCGAGGATCTAAAAACAGTAGAAGCGGCTTCCAGCCGCTTTCCATACCCGGCAAGCGGCAAGATGCCGCTTCTACCTTAGAACACAAAAAAGCCAGCAACGAAGTGCTGGCTTTTTTGTAATTGAACGATGGTGCGGGTAGACGGAATCGAACCGACGACCTCTGCGTGGAAGGCAGATGTTTTACCTCTAAACTATACCCGCGTTATCGAAGCGCGTAAGATGTCCTCCCCACCGCCAACTGGTCAAGTCAGGAATTGAGAGAATTTGCGAAATCCTCACGATATCTATCCAATCAGTGGTGAAACAGACATTGCTAGAACACCTCCGGCCGGCCTGTAACTCTCATACAACAGACAGGACGGAGGTCTGCCGGAGATGATGGCGTAGCAATGTCTGTCTCACTTCTCAATAGCCCTCTTCTTCCGGGAACGCCATCGGCGCGTTGAGGCCTTGCTCCTCGATAAAATCCTGAAGAATCAACGCCGCGGCGCGGGAATCAATCTCACCACTGCGGCGATCGAGCTTCTTTTTTTGCTGCTTTAACCCCTGCTCCACGGAGTGACTCGATAGCCGTTCGTCAATGCGATGAACCGGCAACTTAAAGCGCTTCTCGATCTCCTCAATAAACACATCCACTTCTTTGGCCTTAAAGCCAACCGAGCCATCCATGTTGAGCGGATAGCCACAGACGATCTCGTGAATACGGCGCTGCTTAATCATCGCTTCGATATGCTGCAGACGCGCTTTTTTGGTCGTGCCCACCGCAGCAGGCAACGGCACGGCGATGCCTACCTCGTCGGCGTGCGCGAGACCGATCCGCTTCTCTCCCCAATCGATGCCTAAGTAGTTCATAAATTAAGAGAGCTGAAACCGGAAAGATGAGACCTAACACTTGAAACTCAAAACAGATCAAATGAAGTGGCGAACTTACATCAAATGCTTAAATGCTTCCTTCGCGCCGATGGCTTGCACCAGTGATTTGATTTCCTGCGCCTTGTCTTTGTGGCAGACAAGCGTGGCATCGCCCGTTTTGACCACAATCAAATCCTCAACGCCGAGCAGCGCGACCAGATGATCCTCATCGCGAGAGAACACGATGTTGTTGCTGGAGTCCTGCACATGCGCAGTGCCGCGAACCACATTGCCCGCATCATCAGCAGGATAGTGGCGTTCCACAGCCGGCCATTCGCCCACGTCGTCCCAATCAAAACCAGACTCGACCATGACGACATTAGCTGCCTTTTCAATGATCGCATAATCGACCGATATTTTTTCCAAGCTGGGATAGTGCTCCTCTAGTAATGGATCAATCGCAGTGCCTGCCGCAAGACCAACTTCAATCGCCTGTAACGCAGCCCAAAGTGACGGTGTATTCTTTTCTAGCTCGGCGGTGATCGAAGCGACCGACCAAACGAACATGCCTGCATTCCAAAAATAATCTCCTGAATCGAGATAACTTTGAGCAGTCTCAAGGTTCGGCTTCTCCACGAAACGTTTAACATTAAAAACCTCGCGCCCGGCAAACTCCCCGAGCAATTCGTCCTGTTGAATATAGCCGTAACCCGTCGCAGGGAACACCGCGGTTATACCCACCGTCGCTAACACAGGCTTTGCCTCTGCCGCTTCAAATGCAGTTTCCAAAGTGGAACGTAAGGCCTCTGCATCATGAATCACCGCATCGGCTGGCAACATCGCGAATGACGCGTTTGGATTTTCACGTGCCACCAAGATCGTTGCCAATCCGACAGCCGCAGCAGTATCGCGACCAACAGGTTCGCCGATCACTTTAGCCGGGTCGAGTTCAGGGCAGACCTCAAGCACTGCGTCGCGCTGCTCAACGTTGGTAATGACAAACACATCCTTCGGCGAGACGAGTCCCTCCAAGCGATCAATAGTCTGAGCCAGCATGGCCTTATCACCGACGATCGGTAACAATTGCTTCGGACAAGCCAAACGGCTCTCAGGCCAAAAACGTTCACCGCGGCCACCAGCCATGATCACTACATATCTATTTGACATCTCTCAACACTTACTGGGTGTGTTAATAATGGCAAGACAGAAGCCACTAAGAACCAAGTAAGCTACCGATAGAATCAACAAATAGTTTAGACCTGAGCGCCATCACGTGCTGTATCTACTCGCATGACACTTTCTGCGACGGACAAAGAAACACTGCGCCAATCTCTCTGTGATCTACAGCACTTCATCCTCGAAACCATTCTCGCGGAACGCACCAAGCGTAACACAAACGAGCTCGCCGCAATATCCGAAAAAACAGCTGCGGATGTCATCTACGCGATCGATGTCGTCGCGGATCAAGCAATCCTGACTTGGTTCGAAGCTAATTGGTCAGCCGAATGGCCCGTGCAAATTATCATGGAAGGGCTCGAAGACAGCGAAACGCTTTGTTGCCCCAAAGGCACTGCGATCGAAGCCACCACGCTAAAATGCATCATTGATCCAATCGACGGCACCCGTGGCATCATGTATGATAAGCGCTCCGCTTGGATCCTAGCCGGTATCGCACCGCAACGTGGCAGCGCTAACACATTGGCTGACATCGAAGTCTCGGCGATGACCGAAATCCCGACCACGCGACAATGGCGAGCCGATCAACTCAGCGCGACACGCGGCGGAGGCATGCTCACAACCGCCTTTGATATTCGTAACGACTTCAGCCAAGCCCCGGTCGAGTTGCAGCCAAGCAAAGCCAATGATGTGCAACACGCCTTCGGCACGATCTGCCGTTTCTTCCCTGCAGGCAGCACCTTGCTCGCACAGATCGAAGAGCAACTATGGGAAACGCTTTATGGCGACTCCACCGACGGCACTCCACTTGTTTTCAACGATCAATATATCTCAAGCGGGGGGCAATTCTACGAAATCCTTAGTGGGCACGATCGCTTCATCGCCGACATTCGCCCCATCGCATTTCGTGTGCTCGATATCGAAGAAAATCTCAGTGCTCACCCCTATGATGTGTGCTGCGCCCTGATCCTGGAAGAAGCTGGCTGCATCGTCGAACACCCCGATGGCAGTCCACTCAATTGCCCACTCGACACCACCAGTGCGGTGAACTGGGTGGCCTATGCCAACGAAGACCTGGCACGCCACATCCGCCCCGCGCTCAAGGGCGCGCTGGCGAAGCTCGTGCCGTAGGCGAATAGTAGAAGCGACACTCTTGTCGCTTTCACGCTGCCCAAAGCGACAAGAGTGTCGCTTCTACACAAAAAAGCCCTTCGCTCAGAGAACGAAGGGCTTTTTGAAATGTTATAAAACGAAGACGTCTTAAGCGCCGACTTGGAAGCGAGCGAAACGCTTAACAACCATGTTCTCGCCCATCTTGGCGATCATCGCAGTGAGGAGCTCCTGAACAGTTTGATCAGGGTTCTTCACGTATGCTTGCTCAAGAAGGCAAGATTCAGCGAGGAACTTGTTGAGCTTACCTTCAACGATCTTAGCAACCGCTTGCTCTGGCTTACCTTCGGCTTGGCCTTCAGCAATCTTACGCTCAGCGTCGATGATCGCAGGATCGATATCGTCGCGAGATACGCAAACTGGGTTAACCGCTGCGATGTGCATCGCGATGTCGCGAACAAGCTGCTTGAAGTCGTCAGTCTTAGCAACGAAATCACTTTCGCAGTTAAGCTCAACCATCACGCCGACCTTACCACCGAGGTGGATGTAAGTCTCAATGATACCTTCAGACGCATCACGACCAGCCTTCTTAGCTGCTGTCGCTTCACCCTTCTTACGGAGCAATGCTGCTGCTTCTTCGAAGTTGCCGTTAGTTTCAACCAACGCCTTTTTACAATTCATTAGTCCAGCACCTGTGCTTTCGCGCAGTTCGCCAACCATCTTTGCTGTAATTTGAACACTCATGTTTCTATATTTTAGCTTTTAATAATGTGAAAAATTAAGAGAGCACTGACACTGATTACTCAGCAGCAGGCTTTGCTTCGTCTTCGCCGTAACCAGCTGGAAGTGTCACGTCGACATCTTCTTGCTGCTCGAAAGTTTGCTCACGAACCAAAGGAGCGCTCTTCTGCACCTTCTTCGCTTCGCGATGAGCAAGACCGTTTTGAGCGGCTTCGAGGATGGTTTCAACGATGATACGGATCGACTTAACAGCGTCGTCATTGCCCGGGATCGGGAAGTCGAGGACTGTTGGGTCAGAGTTGGTATCAACCAAACCGATAACAGGGATACCGAGGCGATTTGCTTCAGCCACTGCGATTTCTTCGTTCTTAGTATCAACAACAAACAATGCTGCTGGAAGCTCACCAACGTTGAGCATACCTTCGAAGTTACGGTTCATGCGGCTCATTTGGCGGCGGATTGCTGCCTCTTCCTTACCTGGAAGTTTTTCAAGGCTGCCGTCTGCATCCATCTTGAGGAACTTACGGTATTTACCGAGAGATGTCTTGATAGTTGCGAAATTAGTGAGGCCTCCACCCATCCAGCGGTTTACGCAGAAAGGCATTTGGCAAGCAGTTGCCGCTTCACGCATGATTTCTTGCGCTTGCTTCTTAGTGCCGATGAAAAGCACGTCTTTACCTGCAGCAACGGTCTCTTCGATGAAAGCATATGCTTTTTCAAGGAGCGCGTGAGTCTGCTCCAAATCGATGATGGAGATGCCGTTGCGGTTATCGAAAACGTATGGCTTCGACTTTGGATTCCAGCGGCGGAGCTGGTGGCCGAAGTGAACGCCTGCGTCGAGAAGGTCTTTTGGTGTTGTATCCATGATATTGTTCAAAGCCCTGAGAGAATTCTCTGGGAGAAATGAAGGTTTCTTTTGCGATTATTGATTGATTATTTCTTTAACGAACTGAGACGTAATGCCGCAGCCCTCTCCAACCCACGGGATTAGAGAAGCGGAGAGGAAAACGAGCGCCCCGCCGCAATGCAAGCGCAAATCAGAAAAAAGACGCCGCGCGGAAAGTCCCCCGAGAGCCCCAAAATGCCGCTCCAATCAGCGATGGATCAATACCAACAAAAAACCGAGCGGTGTCTCGCACCACTCGGTTGATTGATTGCTCCCAGAACTAGCTCACCACAATTTTACGTGGTTTCGCTAGATCCGCCTTCGGCAGCGTCAGCTGTAGCACTCCATCGGCGACCTGCGCCTGAATCGCCTCTTCATCGATCGACACATTCAACTGGAAGTTCAGCCTATAATCGCCCTGTGGCAACTCACGCCGCACCGGACGCCATTCAGACGGAACCTTAACATCACTGCGCTTGCCAATGATACTAAGGCTTTCGCCTTCCAGTGAAATATCAACGCTCTCGCGACTCACACCCGGCAGGCTGACTTTAACCTCAAAGGCATCGGCGCTTTCCGACACATCAAAATGCGGACGGCGCCATTCGGTCGCTTGCTCCACGGTCGAGCGAGGTGCTGCTTTAGTTTCTTTTTCAAGTTCTGTAGTATTCATAATTATAATTCCTTTCTGTTAGTGAGTTGAAGTTATTTGACTGTGATTTTGCGCGGCTGAGGCGCAGCTTGCTTAGGCAGCGTGACTGTCAACATACCGTCCTGATAGTTGGCCTTGATCGCCTCGACCTCGACCCCATCGGGCACCGAGACCGCGCGATGAAAGCAGTCAGCACTCTCAGAGTCGCCATCCTGCTCAATCTCCTGACTACGGACCATCAGCACTGAATCCTCCATCTGGAGGTCGATACGTGCCTTCGGAATGCCGGGCAGTTCCATGCGAACGTAGAAGTTCGCATCATCTTCATAGAGATCGGCCGCAGGTTGGCGGCACCCGACGCCAGAACCTAAAAACCCTTCGAGTAAACCGCTAAAGCGCTCAGATGAAGGCACCCCAAAGTTCAGAAGACGATTTAAGGCCGCAGGGCCAGTTGCTTGTGGATATTTGTAGCGTATTAGTTTCATAGTGTTCCTTTGGTTAATTGTTCGAACCAAAGGATTGCATAGGGCATGCCAAGCACCAAAAAAAACCACAAACCCTAGACCATCAAGGACCTACAGAAACCCTCAACACTAACCAAGCGTGCCATTATGACACAACAGTGCCAGCAACACTTCAACGAGTGGTTCATTCTGACACTCAACTGCCCATGTCATCAAAGCTCCGTGCGTGCCACGAACTAAGCCCCCAAAACCTCGCCAATATAAGCACGCGACTGCAGCACTTGCTCGGTAGTTAGCTTCGGACTGAGCTCCAGCACCAGAGTGTGCTTTGGGCGCACAAACTCCGAGACCATCTTAAAATCAATTGTGCCCGTGCCCGGCACCTGATGGTCGCGCCCCGACTCTGACACATCGTGCAAATGAAAACCGACGAGCCGGTCAGCCATCGCCTCCAAATGCGTGCGATGATCTAGCAAGCCCTGCTGATGCTTAATCTGCGCATGGCCTGCATCATGCCAATAACCAAAGGATTCGGGCTCACCCAACTCTTTGAGAAAATCAGCATAATCCGCGTCAATGGGCATTTCTTCCATGCTTTCACGGTTTTCGAGCCCCAACTGCAAACCACGCTCCTTCACCCAAGGCAACGCCCGCTCGTAACTGGAAGTGATCCGCTTCATCGTCTTCTTCGATGCCCGCTTAATGCGCTTCATCGCGCGCTCACGCTGCTTAATGAAGTCGTTATCCTCCAGAAGGTCGCAGGCTTTTAGCCCCTGCTCGTCGATCCATTTTTCGAGCTTCTTCTCTGGCGACTCAAAGAAATACCAAGTGCTGCCAGAATGCATGACAACACGTGGCGCGCCAACTTTGACCGCGAAATTCAAGGTCTGCAGCGTATATTGATCCCAAAGACGCATCTCACGCGCATCTGGCGTCGACGGCTCATACAAATTCGGCGCCGCGTGCTGCACACTATTTGGCAGCGGGCAAAAGTTATGCACCGAGGAAATCTCAACCAAGCCCTCTTCGACCGCTTTCAAAATGCCAGGAACCAGCGAGATCCGAATCCCATGACTCAGTTCGATTCGCTTAAACCCAAGCCCCACCATCTCTTCAACCATCTCATAGCCATCCGTATGCCGCGCGGAGCACCAGCAAGTCGACAGGGATAAACGATCAAAAATATTACTCATGAGAAGGGAAAATTCAGATAATGGGGCAAAAAAAGTCCCGGCACGCACAAGCGGATCCGGGACTTAATAAAGAACAAGCGCCATAAGCACCCGCACTAATAAACTTACATGTTCGAGTAACGAACGCGAAGCATATTGTTAAAATCTAGCTCCTTACGCTTGCGGCGCTTCACTTGAGCAGGCTTTACGAAATAACGATTCGCACGGATAGTATGGATAACACCTTCGCGATCGAGGCGCTTCTTGAGGCGGCGGAGCGCACGTTCGATGGGCTCGCCTTTACGGACTTTTACTTCGATTGACATAAAAAAATAAATTCGGTTTTAAGGAAAAGAGGCAGAAACATGTGCCGACTTAGAGGTGCGTCAACCCTAATTTTCGATTTCGTCCTCCAGTTCGTCTTCAGCATCAGCAGGTGCTGCCCAAGGACCACGAGAAGAGAGCGTCAGCGAAACCACATTTTCAATGTGACGCGTGTGCGGAAAGAGATCGAACGGTTGGATCAAAGTAATATCGTAGCCTGCCTCGACAAACTCCTTCAAATCACGCGCCTGCGTGGCCGGATCGCACGACACATAGACGATGCGTTGCGGACGGAATTGCATTAATTGCTGACGAAAACTCGCATCACAGCCCTTGCGCGGCGGATCGATAACGACAGCAGTCTCTTCGGCGGGGAACTTCAGACCATTAAAAATCGCCTCCGCCTTACCAATGACGAAGCGCACGTTCTTAATGCCACAGATCGTCGCATTGGCCTGCGCCCAGCGCACTGCTGGCTCGCTGATCTCCACACCAGCTGAGAGCTCAAAGGATTTCGAAGTGGAAAGCGCAAACAGCCCCACCCCACAATACGCATCCACCAAGTAGCGCGCGCCCTCGAGCGAAGCCTCACGCGCGACGTGCTCAACCATTTCCGGCAAGATGAAAGGGTTGTTTTGGAAAAACTCTCCAGCCTTAAACTGGAATGTATGGTTGCCGACACGCTCAGAGACAATCTCCTGCGGATCCGTCACCACACCTTCGATCACATCCCGCATTAAGATCGTGCCACCACGTTGACGGCGTTTCTTGCCCCCCGAGCGTCGCGCTTCATCACGTGCGCCCGGCAATGCGGCATTGATCGCCTCAGTCGCGATCGGACACTGCTCCACATCAATGATCTGGTTTCGGCGACCATACTGTAAAAATCCAATCGGCTGCGAACCATCCTTCGCAGGACGCTCGTAGTGTGGCGTGATCTTCGAACGGTAGTTATATTCCTTTGGCGAACCATGCGAGAGCTGCACTGGATGATCGATCTCACCGAGCTTCTGCATCAACTCTTCAACGTGCTTCGTCTTCTCTTTGAGCTGACGCGCGTAGGTCATGTGCTGATACTGACAACCACCGCACCTCTGATAAAGCGGGCAACGCGGCTCAATGCGATCAGCAGAAGCTTCAACAACTTCGACCAGATCTGCATCCGAATAGTTTTGAAAATTGCGATAGATACGCGCCTTCACAACTTCACCGGGAATCACAAATGGCACCATGACCACCCAACCGTCGACACGGGCCACGCCCATGCCCAGATTGGTCAAACTCTCAACGGTCACTTCCACCTCTTGGTGATACTCAAAAGGCTCAGGAACAAAATTTTTCGGTGCTTGCATACCAATGCCCTCCCCAATGCAGAGACATCCTGCAACCTTAAAATAGATAAGAGGCTTTCCATCCGCCAACTTTTTGCCCTTATAGAGACTAATAATATGGAAGAATCCTACATTCAGAGCCGTCAAAACGATCAGGTCAAAAATCTCGTAAAACTCCGCGAGCGCAAGCACCGCGACCGCCAAGAGCGTTTTCTCGTCGAAGGCCTGCGCGAGCTCGGCCACGCCATCGGCTCAGGCTACGAAATCGAAACGATCTACTACTGCCCGGAATATTTCCCATCCGATGAGCACGAAGCCTTCATCAATGACACCCGCCGCAACGCCGAGATACCACTCGTGCGCATGAGCGAAGACGCCTTCACCAAGGCCGCCTACCGCGAAGGCCCAGACGGCATCATCGCAATCGCCAAGCAGCAAAGCCACTCGATCCACGAACTCGACCTGCCTGCCGCCCCGCTGCTACTGGTGCTCGAAGGCATCGAAAAGCCGGGCAACCTCGGAGCGATCCTCCGCAGCGCCGATGGCGCAGGCGCCGATGCCGTGATCCTCGTGGACTGTGTGCTCGACCTCTATAATCCCAACGCCATTCGCTCCTCTCAAGGACTCATCTTTGCATTACCGATCGTATGCACCGAGCAAGCCTACCTCGCCGAATGGCTCACCAAGCACCAGGTTCAAACCGTCGCCACCACCCCCGACACCGAGAACCTACACTGGGACATCGACTACAAGCAACCCACCGCACTTTTCTTCGGCAGCGAAAGCGACGGGCTCACCGACTTCTGGCTCAAGCAAGCCGACACCCGCACCCGCATACTCATGGCAGGCCGCGCCGACTCACTCAACGTCGCAGCGGCCGCAGCCGTCTGCCTCTACGAGGCAAAACGCCAGCGTTCGTAAACCGGCAACCGCGCTCGACTCCAGTTATACTAAAACCCGCGAGATCGAAGATCACCAATAGTAAGCTTCAGCGCTTCTGCCATTCCCACTCGAGGCTCATAGCCTAAATCACGGCGCGCCGCGCTAATATCAAAATAGTGATCCTTCGCCAACTCTACCGCGACAAAACGTGTAATCGGCGGATCATTACGACGGCCGAGCACCTTCCACACCCCCTCACACAGAGTGCCCACACCGTAGGCGACCGGCAGCGGAATACGCTTTGTCAAAGGCGCATGCCCTAAGCCCTCAAGAATAGAATTCACCCAAGGCCACAACTCGACCGACTCTCCTTGAGAAATAAAATATGCCTGCCCTGCTCCCTTACCAGAGTCCAGCGCGTCAAAGGCATCCAAATGCGCATCCGCTACATTTCCGACATACGAGACATCGACGCGGCTCGCCCCATCTCCGACAATCTTCAAACGCCCCGCCTTCACACTATCGATCACACGGGGCAGTAAATGTGGATCACCTGGTCCGAAAATCAGATGAGGTCGTAACGCCACGATCCTTAAAGTCTCTGAATTGGCCGCCAACGTCTCCTTTTCTGCAATCGCCTTCGTATGCGCATAGTGACACAGCCAATTCTTACCGTAAGACAACGACTCATCGCCGCCGCGGATCGGTTCACCATTAAACACCACACTCGGTGTGCTCGTATAAACCAGTCGCCCAACGCCCTGCGCGCGACACGCCGCGACCACATTACGCGTGCCAACGACATTGGGCTGATAATAACTCTCCCAACTCCCCCAAACGCCAGCCCGCGCTGCAACGTGAAATACCGCATCCACACCTTCGCAGGCGGACGACACCACCGTCGCATCCGTCAAATCGCCACAGACGACTTCGACACCCAGCGCCTCCAACTTCGGCTGGGCGGATCGTCCAATCGAACGCACCGAGTAGCCGCGCGCCAATAAGCGCTCAATCACATAGCTCCCGACAAAGCCACCACCACCTGTCACCAAAATCTTCATACACGCCAGACCTACGCATCGCCAAACTTCTTCGCAAGTGACAAACGGTGAATCTTGGCATTATGCCGCACATCCACAGGAAATGCCTTCTCAAAGAAAAACGCGTCAATACCACTCGTCATCGCATGGCTCTGTGCGATCACACGTAGACTCTCAATAAATTCACCCTTCGCCGTAGCACTCGAGGGATACGTCCCCACTTCAGGCTCAATCACGATAGCCGGACGCCCACCACCAACATCAATCAAAGCTGATCGAAAGACTTTAGGGTGCGCATTAAAAATAGCCTCACAGCAATCCGTATAGAGCGGCCCTGCAACAGTGCGCACATGCTCCACCTTGCGACCACAGAACCACAGTCGCCCAGCATCGCCAATCCAACCCAAGTCGCCCATACGGTGCCAATGCCGATCACCGTCAGCGATCTTAGAATCCGCATCTGCATCTGGGCGCTTATCGTAGCCACGCGTGACTGACGGGCCTCGCACAATAATTTCGCCAATCGCCCCAACAGGAAGCTCCACAATTTCCTCGAAAGTCGCAATCGGCCCGTCAACCTGTTGCACGATCCGCACATCCACACCAGGCAACGGGCTGCCAACGCACGTGCCATCACCTTGAGCGGTGCGCACCGCGGTCTCGCTCAACACCTCAGTTGAGGCAATCGAGCTCACAGGCAATGCCTCGGTCGCGCCATACGGGGTATGAATCTCGCCATTCGGAATGATCGCCTCCATCTGCTGCATCAAGGCAGGCGGCACCGGCGCACCCGCCATTAAAATACGTCGCACACTCGGCAGTGTGACTGAGTGGGCCTCACAGTAACGGGCAATCTTCGTCCACAGCGCCGGCGAACCAAAGCTATTGGTCACTGCATTTTGCTGAATCGCCCGCACGATTTTCTCAGGATCCACCGTCGCAGGTCGACTCGGATTCATCTCTGGCACCACCGTGCACATGCCAAGCGCGGGATTGAACAAAGCGAACACTGGCAGCATAGGCAGGTCCACCTCACCTGCTTCGATCCCATATTGCGCACGGATCGCTTCAACCTGCGCCACGAACATACCATGCGCATAGCACACGCCCTTTGCCGGTCCCGTCGAACCGGAAGTAAACAAGACGGCTGCTAATTCATCTTCCGCAGAATCCACCACAGGGAAGTCGCCCTGCCCTGTATACTGCGCGATTTGCTTCTCAAATCCAGCCCCCACCGAAACCCGACTCGACACTCCACGAAAGCTTGGACGAAACAAGCGGGACACCCAAATCGCCGCAGGGATACCAACCAATGCCTCAGGCTTCGAATGGCGAACACAGCGTAAAAAGCGCTTCAGCCCCATACCTGGATCGATCACAATCGGCACGGCTCCCATGCGGAACAACGCAAACACGATGCGAATCAAGTCCAAACCAGGCTTAACCATTAGCAACACACGAGTGCCACGCTGGATCCCCTTGACGGCAAAATAATGCGCCGTCGCGGCAGCCTCGACATCTAGCTCGGAAAAACTACGCGCCACATAGCGGATCGCTCCATCTGCCTCACGCCCCACAGGCGCACGCACTGCAGCAGCCTCTGGATGGTGAGCAGCTTGTTCAGATAAAAAGTAGGCGACGTTATGCGGCATAGATAAGAGCACATCCCGTGGAAGGACAGCGAAGTTGCCAAGAAAAAAGCCGCTCCCAATCGGAAGCGGCTTTAGAATAAAATTTAGGACGAGTTCGACCTAGTAGTCCTCGATAGTGACCAAGCCCCAAAGAAGAGTGGTCTTATCACCAGAGAAGTTCTTACGAGTGTAGAGTTCGTTGGTATTGACCTGAAAAGTAGTTGTAGGGGAAGCCTCATAGCTTTCCTGCACGTTTTTGTAGAGACCAAAGACATTAGTTTCTCCCTTTTCCATCTGAGCTGTGCCAGCATCGTGGTAGCAACCAGTGAATACGAGTGCCGAAGCGGCAAGAGAAAGAAGAGCAAGTTTTTTACAACGCATGTTTGTTTTGGGGTTCATTGTTTAAGAATATGAAGCTGCAAAGCTCAAATGGACTTTGCAAGAGGTTTTTAGCCGAGTTCGGAGATTATTACTCGTCGTCGAGCACACCATCAGCGAGATCAAGATTAGAGTGGACGGCTTTAACATCCTCCAAGCTATCCAACAAATCAATCAAATGGAGCACTTTACGCGCAGTATCCTTGTCGCTAATTGGCACGAGGATATTCGGCAAATAGACGAGATCTGACTCTTCAGACTCAATCCCCTTATCGCTCAATGCCTGTGAAACCGAGTCATACTCGGACATGGGGCAGATCACTTCGAAGTGATCGCCTTCGTTTTTAATGTCTTCAGCACCTGCTTCAAGCGCCACATCCATGAGCGTTTCTTCATCCGCCTGCTTCGCATCGATGATGAATTGACCGACACGATCGAACTGAAACGACACCGCACCAACACCAGCGAGGTTGCCTCCGTTCTTGCTCATCGTGCTACGCACCTCAGAGGCCGAACGATTTTTATTATCTGTCGTAATCTCAACGATAAGCCCCACTCCACTCGGCGCATAGCCTTCGTAAACAATTTCTTCGTAAACGATGCCAGGCAACTCGCCCGTGCCCTTTTTGATGGCACGCTCAACGTTGTCGGATGGCATATTCGCCTCTTTCGCCTTCGCAACAATAGTGCGTAAGCGCGGATTCATCGCAGGATCGCCGCCGCCTGCACGAGCCGCAAGCGTGAGGTCTTTACTGATCACACTGAAGATTTTACCGCGCTTGGCGTCTGCAGCGCCCTTTGCTCGTTTAATTGTAGCCCATTTACTGTGTCCTGACATAGCTGATGAAGGGGTTGAAGGAGTTTAGAATGTGTTAGATTGAAAAGTTACTTTTTCTTACGAGACTTCGTGCTCGGAGAACCACCCTTACCAGTTGGCGTAGCAGCTTTGGCAGCGACAACGGGTGAGAGTTCTTCATCCGGACGGCTATTAATGATCTTCTGTTGTAGAATGGTCAAAAGATTTTGCACCGTCCAGTAAAGGACAAGGCCTGAAGAGAAATTGTAAAGGAAGATCAAGAAGATGAAGGGCAAGAACTTGAAAATCTTCTGCTGGGCAGGATCTGCAGTCGGCGAGACTGGCATCATGCGCATCTGGAAGAACATAGTGAGACCCATAATCAAAGGCAGGATATTCAACGGATAACCAGCGATATACGTCAAGGTATCCGGCATCGAAAGATCACTGACCCAGAGAAATGACTCGTGACGCAGCTCAGACGCCGAGCGTAGCATGTAGAAAAGGCCAAGAAAGATCGGCATCTGGATAATCATCGGTAAGCAACCTGCGACAGGGTTCACCTTGTTCTCCTTAAAGACCTTGAGCGTTTCCTGCTGCAACTTTTGAGGATTGTCCTTATACTTTTCCTTTAATTCAGCCATCGGCCCCTGAATCTTAGCCATACGCTTCTGCGAACGACTCGCCTTGGCCGAAAGCGGCCAGAACAGTGTTTTAATACAGACCGTCATAATCACAATCGACCAGCCCCAACTTGGAACGACCGAGTGAATGGCATACATAAAGGAAAGCAGCAACTTACTGATGAAGCTCAAGAAGCCGAACTGCATCACCTCATCCTCGTGATTCCCCAAAGCTTGCAAGCGCTTAAACTCCTTTGGGCCGACATAATAATTAAAATCCAGCGACTTAGCAGAACCAGCTGGCACCAAACCTACCTCGTAACCAACGCTCCCAGAAATACCAGGGCGCTCATGCGTGCTGCCACCCTCAGCAAGCGGACCTTCGACTGGATAAATGAAAAGATCGCGAGCAATTTGATCTGAACTCAACACTGCCGCAAAAAACTGATTCTTCACCGATGCCCATTGACTACGAACCGGCTCCTCAATCACCTCAACAGGGGCACTCGCTCCCATACCTAAAAAACCCTTGCCGCCAGTCAATTTATTGATCGCAACAAACTCGGCGTCTTCACCGTCAAAGTGCCCCACATTGAGAAAGGCGGGTAATTGTTTTTCAGAGACCGCCCATGCCGTGCCCAGATTCAGAATCGCAGAAATAGAACGAGGCGCCTCTGACGAATTCCCAAAAGAAGTGCTATGACGAATCACATACGGATCGTGCTCAGCATCCGCGGTAGCCAAAGAATACTGACGGCGCAGCACGAGACCATCAGCAGACTGATACGCAAAAGTGATCGAATCCGCAGTTTGCTGCTCGATCGCATAAGGCAACGTAAACTGCTGAAGATCCTCACCACGAGCAGCCAGACTAAGGCTCAATGCAGGCACACGCCCGCGCGCATTAAAAACATATTCATCACGCTCACCATTTTTCGTCTGCAAGAACGACACAGTGCGGATCGCACCACCATGCGTAGTGAACTCCACTTCAATGTATTCATTAGAGAGCGTCACAATCTGCTCATCCGCTACAGGCTCGAGTGCAACCACAGGCGCAACAGACTGAACGGATGGTTCCGCATTCTCCCCAACCTCAACAGCGGCACTGACAACATCCGCCTCCGGAGCTTCAATAACAGCCTGCTCCACAACACTCGCCTCTTCAAGCGCTTGCTGACGCTGCTGTTCGTTTAAATCGCTCGTCTGCTTATACATATAGCCGATGCCGGCTACGATGCAGATGATACCTAAAATTGTATTTTTCTTATCCATCTAAAAATGATTTGAAGGGAGGTGACATGCCTTCTTTATCTTGGTTGTTCAAGCTCGGAAGCGGATCATACCCGCCTGGGTGCCAAGGGTGGCAGCGCAGAATACGCCGCACGGTATACCACAAGCCGCGCCAAAAGCCATACTCGAGAAACGCAGATCGCGCGTAACAAGAGCATGTCGGCTGAAAGCGACAGCTACAGGTAGAGCCGAAGAAGACCTGCTTCAACGGCGAAAGTATTAACTGATAGAGACGAACCAACACCGCTGCAAAACGAGCCAACATCGAAGGCGCGTGAGCATTTTGACGTGTCATCAGGTCTGAGTGTTCCAGTTCGTCAGTCATCTTATTGATCAGCCAATTTTGCCTGCGCCTCCTTCGTCATAGTCGCACACGCTCGTAAATAACGAGACTCTAGATCACTGAAACTGTGACGATCAAAACTCGACCGAAGCACGATCACGACATCACTGCCAACTGGAAGCGCTAATTCATGCTGACGAAATAGCTCGCGAAAAGTTCGCTTGCCCAAGTTCCGCTTTACCGCATTCCCCACGCGGCGAGAGGCGATCACGCCTAATCGGCGCGAGCATTTCTCCTCCGAGTCGAGTTGACGGCACTGAAAAATAAAAGGTCCGCAAAGGATACGTTTACCCTCATTGCGGACCTCTTGAAATTCGCGCGGCTTGCGCAAACGCTTAGAAGTCGGGATGCCCATGGCTCCGTGACCTCATTGCGCTCCGTCTTAGACGGAAGCGGATAGGCTGTGACGCCCCTTAGCTCGGCGAGCGGCAAGAACCTTACGGCCACCGCGAGTTGCATTACGTGCGCGAAAGCCAAATTTGCGAGCGCGTCTAAGTTTTGAAGGTCTGTATGTTGGTCCCATGATATTATCCTGTGAAAATTGGAGAAAAGCGGAGGAGAAAAACCTCTGATCCCTCCGCTGTCAAGGCATGATCTAGTAGATTTTTATGACAATTATTCTCAGACAAACTAAGGCAAACACCTGAGACGCCGTCAAAAACATCAAAAAAAAGCACTTTCCCAATCCGAATACTTGCAAGTAGCATAGATATCATAGAAAGATACCCAAACTAATCATTTTCAGACTGAACACTATGGCTACTCTCACCCCCTCGGCACTCAACTCTACAAAGAAAAAAAAAGTCAGCTTTGCTGAAGGACAACGGATCGCCAAGCGCAAGGCCTACGAGAAGCAAGCACCACGTAAAAAGATCAAGCTACAGGAGCTCACGGTCTTCACCCAACAACTCGCAGCCATGCTAGAAGCAGGCTTGCCACTCGTCACCGCACTCGAGGCACTCGAAGATCAGACAGAAAATCCAGTGTTCCAAGTCATCATCCGCAACGTCCGCACAGAGGTCTCTGCGGGCAAGTCCTTTTCCGAGTCGTGCGCCGCCTACCCTAAAGCCTTCCCTAATCTCTTCATTTCAATGGTCGAGGCAGGTGAAGCCAGTGGCGGACTGGCCGAGATCCTTGACAAGACTTCGGCTTACTTCGAAGAGACCGTCAAACTGGTCAAGCAGATCAAAGGAGCAATGACCTATCCGATCGCCGTCATCGCCCTAGCAGTTGGTTTGGTGAACGTCCTACTCATCTTCGTCATTCCCGTCTTCGCTGAAATGTTCAGCGACTTCGGAGCAGAGCTTCCCAAACCAACCCAGATCCTCATCGACCTGAGCGCATTCCTCAGGTCCTACATCATTTTCCTAATTGCAGGCATTGCTGGATTCATCTGGGGACTCAAACGCTTTGTCGCGACCCCGAAGGGGCGACGAATCAAGGATCAAACACTCCTCAAGCTTCCAGTCGTTGGCGAGCTAGTCCGCAAAGTTAGCCTCTCGCGCTTTTGCCGCACCTACGCCATCCTAATGCGAGCAGGAGTGCCAATTCTACGCACCCTAGAAATTGTCAGCAGAGCCTCCGACAACACCTATATCGAAGCCGCCTGTAAGGAAATCTCGAAGCACATCAGCCAAGGCGGCCAGGTCTCTGAAGTGCTCGCAATCGACCCCTACTTCCCGCCGACCGTCAAACACATGACCCGCGCAGGCGAGCAAACAGGTAACGTCGACGGCATGCTCGTCAAAGTCGCCGACTTTTATGACAACGAAATCGATACGCTAGTCGCCGCCCTCACATCGCTAATGGAGCCACTATTGATCTGCTTCCTGGGGGTAGTCATCGGCGGCATCGTCATGGCCATGTTCCTACCGATCTTCCAGCTCTCCAGTGTTGTCGCTTAAAAACACGAAACCGGGCGAAATTCAGCCAACTCACGCGCTAGTGTAATATGACACAGCGCTAAGCGAGGCAGATGCCAGTATCCCCGCTGGGAATCGAACCCAGATCGACTATTTAGGAAACAGTTGTTCTATCCATTGAACTACAGGGACCAGCTAAGCGCAAAAACCTAGGTCCCCTGCGCAAACGATCAAGCACAGATATAAGTAAACCTTAGACTTGGCATTCTAGTGAACATTCGCACAGTCAACTAGCAATGACTCCAGAAGACGCACTGCAGAAATATTTCGGAATGCCCGCATTCAGGGCACCACAAGGCGATATCATACGCGCAGTGCTAGACAAGAAAGACACACTCGTCGTCATGCCAACAGGCGGCGGCAAGAGTCTCTGCTTTCAACTACCTGCACTCCTACTCTCAGGAGTGACCCTCGTCGTATCACCCCTGATCGCACTGATGAAGGATCAGGTCGATGCGCTCCAAGCCCGCGGCTTGCCTGCCGGCCTACTCAACAGCTCTCAAACTCTGGAGCAGCAGCGAGAAACCCTAGACGCAATTCGCAACCGCACCCTAAAACTCGTTTACGTTGCCCCCGAGCGCTTTCGCTCACAATCATTCCTCAACGCGCTCCCCAAAGACGCCATCAGCCTCTTCGCGATCGATGAGGCGCACTGCCTATCGCAGTGGGGACACGATTTCCGCCCAGACTACATGCGCTTGGGCGAAGCGCGTAAAGCCATAGGCAACCCGCCCTGCATCGCATTAACAGCGACAGCGACACCCGACGTGCAGCTTGACATCAAAAAGAGCCTCGAGATGCACGAGCCATCTGAGTTCGTCGCGGGGTTTTCACGAGACAACTTAAGCTTTAAAGTGCGACAAACCAACTCCGACCATGACAAACTACAAGCACTACAAGCACTTATCAAACAACACACCACCGGTATCATATATTGCGCGACACGAAAATCCGTCGATGCCGTCGCTGGCAAAATTGAGCATTTAAGTAATTCCGTCATCCGCTATCACGGCGGCCTGTCCGATCGCGATCGCACCGCAGCTCAAGAGCGCTTCATGAATGGCGGAGCCAACATCGTCGTCGCCACGAATGCCTTCGGCATGGGAATTGACCGCTCCGATATCCGCTTCGTCTGCCACTACGAAATGCCCGGCAGCGTCGAAGCTTATTACCAAGAAGGCGGCCGCGCAGGACGCGACGGCAAGCCCTCAGTCTGCGAGATGCTCTTTTCCTATGCAGATAAACGCGTTCAAGACTTCTTCATCGACGGAGCGAATCCCGGCAAGGCTCTGATAGCCGAAGTCTTCGACTTACTCTGCGCAGAAAGCGACCAGCTCCACGAAGTGCGCCTTCCCGTCGACGACCTATGCGACCGAATCGGCCGCAAAGTCAACCCCATGGCAGTCAGCACCGCCATATCCGTCCTCTCCCGCCAAGGCTGGATAGAGCGCTTCGACATCCCCGGCAAACGCCTAAAAGGCACACGAATCAAACAACTGGGGCAAAGCGGCAACAGCCTACCGATAGACGGCGAAGCATTGGCAATGAAAGCCGCTCGCGATGAAGAGCGACTAAAAACAGTCATCAACTTCTCCTACGCACAAAGCTGCCGCCAGAAGTGGATTTTAGACTATTTTGGCGAACGAAACGGCGAAGACTGCAAGCGTTGCGACAATTGCAAACAAGCAAAAAACCGAGCCGCCCGCGCGCCGAGTAAAGATGAATTCACGCTAGTGCAAAAAGCACTGAGCGGCGTCGCCCGCATGAGCCACAAACTAAGCTCAGACGAATGGTCTCCACGTTTTGGTAAACGAAAAATCATACAATGCCTCCTCGGCAGCCAAAGCGCTGCCATTCGAGACAACGGATTGGACGAGCTCTCAACGCATGGCATCCTAAAGAGAGAAGGCAGCGCCTATGTCGATGCCCTCTTCCAATGCCTGGAACGAGCCGGCCTCGTCCAAGTCATCACTGAAAGCAACTACCCGCTCCTACAATTGACTCCAAAAGGAGCCCGTGTGATGCGAGGCGCAGAAAAGATCGACCTTGACCTTCCTGAGCGCACCGCTGGCGCAATTACCCAAAAAACAAGCGCCCTGCCTAAGCGCAAAGGCGCGGAACCTGGAGGCATACTAGATCGTCGCCTATACGGCCTGCTCGTCGGACATCGCGCAAAAATGGCCGCCAAAAATGGCAAGCCCGCTTTTACCGTCTTTCCGAATTCAGTGCTCGTAGAACTCGCCAATAAAAAACCGAAAAACGAGACAGAAGCACTCGAAATCAAAGGAATTGGCCCTGCTAAATTAAAATCAGTCCTCCCCGAGTTTCTTAAAGTCATCAGATCTCAGACCTAAACAACTCATTAAGAGCATGTTAAACTCAAACAAAGCCACCACAAAAGAACGAAAATTTTACTTGCACCCTCCGAAGGAACACCTACTTTCCTTCGCTTCATGAGCACAGACACCAAGAAACTCAATCGCTCTCGCAACCCGATGGACTACACGTTCAACGATGTAGAGCAACTCTCCCGCTTCGTCACCGAAACGGGCAAGATCCTTCCACGTAAAGACACAGGCCTTTCCGCAAAACATCAGCGTCGCGTCACGAAACTCATCAAGCAGGGTCGTAACATGCTGACAATGCAGTAAGCTGCGTCACGAATATAGGAATTTCCAATCCTTCCTCTAATCAGGGAAGGATTTTTTATATCCGCATCTCTCGAAAATAATGGATCACAGTAGCAAAGTCCTCGAAACGAACACAGCGAACCTAGACCTCTGCGCAGAACTGCTACGGTCAGGCGAAGTCGTTGGTATGCCCACCGAAACAGTCTATGGCCTCGCAGGCAATGCACTCAACGAGGCCAGCGTTCGAAAAATTTTTGACGTCAAAGGCCGCCCACTCATCGATCCACTCATAGTGCACTTCAGCAACCTAGAGGACGCAGAGATCCACATCGAATCAAGCGACAGCGTTCGCGAACTCGCAGCCGCCTTCTGGCCTGGACCACTAACAATGGTAGTGCCGAAAAAAGGCAGTATTCCCGACATCGTAACCGCAGGCTTACCCAGTGTCGCAATCCGCGTGCCACAGCACCCCACATTTCGCAGCATCCTAGAGCGACTGGACTTTCCACTAGCGGCACCGAGCGCTAACCCATTCGGATACGTCAGCCCCACACTAGCAAACCATGTTGCACATACCCTAGGCAGCCGCATCCAAGCAGTGCTCGATGGCGGTTCATGCGCCTATGGCCTCGAATCAACGATCATAGACCTGCGCACCCCCAAAGCACCGATCATCCTCCGGCACGGCCCAATCACCGAGGCACAAATCAACGAGACACTCAACGTGCAAGTCGCCACAAAAACAGCCACAAGCGATGATGGCAGCGCTCAAAGCGCACCAGGACTTCTAACCAAACACTACAGCCCCAACACCAGAGTGACCCTACTGCCACACGGCCAAGCGATCACATGCAACACGGCCCCTTCCCGCTCAATTGCACTCATCGCCAACAAGAAGCCAGAGTGGCACACAGGTCAGCCGAATATCTTCTGGCTCTCCGAGAGTGGTGACCTCAACGACATTGCCCACAATCTATTCGAATTAATCCAACGACTCGATCAGCAGAATTTTGAGCAAATGTGGATCGAACAAGCCGATCACATCGGGCTCGGGCAAGCCATTAACGATCGCCTGTGCAGAGCTGCCGCAAAATTTGGAGCCTAGAATCCTGAATATTCTCAACAAAAAAGACCCGCCAAACTTGGCGGGTCTTGTTGCAAATTAAACTGATTCAAGCCGCTTAAGCCTTCGGCCTCATCTCTGGCTCAACCGAGCCTGCCAGCTCCTCTTCAAATTCCTCATCCTGATGGATATAATAGTCCTGATACGCCTTATCGGAATAGCTGGAGTAGTAGTAATTCGACAGCGAACTAGTAATGTTATTTAGAATCGCACCAAATACAGGCGTATTCGACTCCCACATGCGGCGAACATTCACCACGGCAGTCTTACGCTTCACGGTATTGAACTTGATCACATAGATAACACCATCAGCCAAAGGCAGCAGGTTAAGCGCATCACTCACAGCCGCAAGCGGCGGAGAGTCGATCACAATTCGATCATAACGATCACGCAAATCAGCCAACATAGCCTCAAACTTGGAACTATTCAGCACCTGAGTGGGGTTCTTCGACTTACCACCAGTAGGCAACACATCGAGATTAGGATACACCTCCTTGATAATCACCTCATCCAGCGACACATCCTTTTCAATGTGATCTAACACCCCAAACTCATTCTCGAGCTGTAATGAACGAGCAACATTCGGAAGGCGCAAGTCACCATCCAGCAGCAAGGTTTTCTCACCATGATTCGCGAATGTCAGCGCCAAGTTGGAGCTAATAAATGACTTACCTTCACCAGGAACCGTGCTGGTCGTCACGATGACCTTCGCATTTTTGCTGTCATCATTCAACTTAAGGGCAGAGTGAATTGAGCGGAAAGTCTCTGTCACATGGCGGTCAACATTCGAAGCAACGGCCTGAGCCTTTGAGTTCGAATCCAACTTCTTAATACGCGGAACCACACCCAACATCGGCAGGCCAATAGTGCCCTCAATATCAAATGCACTTTTGACACGGTCATCCAAGAACGCGACTAGGAAGATTAAGCCAACCCCGGCCGCCACGCCGCCAAACAGACCAGCGGCCAAATTCATCACAATATTAGGCGAAGAGTGACGCAGTGGAGGCAGCGCCTCATCGATCACACGAGAATTTGGATTCTTCAAATTCACCTGAGCTTTTTCTTGCGTCATGCGAGCCACCAATGCCTGCAAGAACCCTTGCTGCACATCCAACTCACGCAACAACGAGCTATACTCGACACGAGTCTTACTCAACTCGATCAACTCAGCTTCCTTTTCAGCAAGACGCTGGCTCGCGAGCTCAAAATTGCTCTTTGACTCGGCGTATGCGGCACCAATCTTATTCACAGAATTCTGAACCGCGAACACCAACTCTGCCTCAGACTCTTGCAGTGTCTGTAGCTGCTGAATCATCACTGGATGCTTCTCACGGTAACGCTTCGACAATGAAGAAATTTGAATCTTAGTTCCAGAGATCCGCTCTAGAAGATTCGAAACACGTGGCTGCTCAGCAATGAAGGACAACTCCCACAAATCCTTCCCTTCTCGGCGATAACTCTCGATCAGATTCCACCGCGTCTCCAAGTTATCATACACATTCTTATTACTCAGCTTCATTTCGTTCAAACTCGCAAGTTGAGCACCAGCAATATTCTCAGAAGTGTCCAGAGACACTGCATTATTGTCTTCTCGATATTCAGCCAGCTTCAGTTCGAGCTCTTCAACCCGCTCCTTCTGCTGATCCGCACGAATACGCAAATCCTCAACAGCTTTCATCGAACCATCGATATTCAGCGTCAGATTGTAATTAATAAACTCGTCCGCAAAGAGATTCGCAACACGCGCCGCAATCACAGGATCTGGATGCGTGTAGGCCACGCCAATCATCAGACTCATACGCTGCGGCATCACCTTACGATATTTACCTAAAATCTCAACAGGAGACAGCGGACCAGATAAGCTGAGAGCATCTGCATAAGGAGCCATAAAGCGCTCGCGCTCATCATCTTGCAATCGACGCTCTACACCTTGAATAATTTTACCGCTATTCAGCACGCTTATCTGAGTATTCAAATCCTCAGCGCCTCGAATCTGATTCTGCTCTATCTCCATCGATGCCATTGCAGTCGGATCGTCTCGCAACAACTGAACCATAGCGACCGCAGTATACACCTTAGTCTTATTAAACGTATAAAGAATCGAACCAGAGAAAATGATGAAAAACGCGACAATCAGATACCAGATACGCTCACGAAACATCAGGAAATAATCCTTAAAAGAACGCTGCGGTGCGCCACTGCCATAGCCCCCACCACCATAAGAATCACCATCACCGTAGCCGCTACCATAGCCATAACCATAGCTACCGCCGCCATAACCGCCGCCGCCATAACCACCAGAATTCAGGTCAGGGGCGCCTCTTACATAATCATTTTTCATAGAAATTAGTTATAAACTAGATAATTCTTTCAGGCACCCAAATCGTATCGCCCTCTTTGAGGACAATATCCCGAACATCAGGGTCTGTGACGATTTTACTAAAGTTGACCTCCATCTGCCTAGAATGCCCATCTTTATCCACTCGCTTGATCTTAATGGCCTTAGGATTCCCCAAACGAGTGACCCCATTCACCATCGCCATCGCCTCAGTCAACGTCAAATCACGATCAGGTGGTATTTCTACAACGCCAGGACGGTTCACCGAACCAAGAATATGAATCACCTTAGGCGAAAAAGACACAACCAGCACAGAAATCTGCGGATCGACCAAATAATCACGATTATACAAATCAGTGATCAGCGATTTACTCTCCGCGATCGTCATACCCGCAACTTTCACCTTACCAACTAGCGCTAAAGCAACAGTGCCGTCTCCCTCAATTCGAACCGATTTATCGAGGTCTGGCTCCTGATACACTTCAATCTGAATCACATCAGACGGCTTCAGCACATAATTATTGCCAACGACCATACCGATCGCGCTACCACCACCAAAACTACCACGACTACTTGCCCCCGAAGAATCAGATGAAGAAGCGGAACTGGGTGCAGCATCTTGCCCAAGAAGAGCAAGAGCGCCTAAGATAAGGGATGAGATAAAAAGGGTAATTAGACGTTTCATAAATTAAAAAATGCCTCTATAGAGAGGCATTTCGACCGTAAAAACGGGAAAGGTTGAATGATTAGTAGCGAAGCGACGCAGTCAGATCAATGGTGTGCGATTCATAGCTCTGCCCCTTACGATCCGAATCATTTTCGGAGTAACGATAGCCAGTGCTAAAGCGCCAGTATTGATTTGGCACATATGACAAGCGAACGCCGGTATTATAGTAATTATCTTCACGATTTTGGTCTGTATAATCGCGGAAAGTATACCCGAAATTAGCACTCGCTGAGTAATTTGTATTAATTGAATAGCTCGCACTCAGGTTTGCAGTCGTATTTTCAGTGCTTTGACCTTCGCCGCCGATACCAAACCCACGATGTAGGTGAAGCTTCGTCGTCACTTTAGGTGTCGCAAGGTAGGTAAAGTCAGCATCAAAGCCCATAGTGCCAGACGAATCGCGATCTGTGCTTCCTGATGGAACTCCACCGACCCGAATCGTTGAATCATCAGGATCATATGTAGTATAACCGACCTTAAAGAAACCAGTCAACTTCGGCAAAAGGTTGCCACGCGCACCGACATTAAAGAAGTGGCTATCAGAATCGTAGCTTCCGATATAAGTATTACCATTGGTCGTGCTGCCGACATCAGTCGTGGTATACTGATAACCGACACTCAAGTCGACCTTTGGAGTGAGCTCGTAGTATACGTCGAGTGGAATCGTAAATGACTCGCGATCCGCCAAACTATCGTCATTGCCGGTATATTCACGATCCGAGTAGTTCACCCCGGAACCAACACTAAACTTCGGTGACAAACGATATTCACCATTTAATCGCGCCGCAGTGTTGTCAGACTCGGTAATCTTGCCCTTACGATTATCGTTACCATTATTAGTTGATTGGCTCTCATCAAAACTCACGAGACCATTTACATCCCAACGACTCGACTGATAAGAGCTGATCGCTTTGATATGAAAAAGCTCTGAATCCAGACGAGACAAATCGTCATAGCGGATAATATCATAACGAGTAATGATACTTAGATCTAAGTTGGAAACCCCGCGGCCGACATTCACTTCAAAACCAGGCGAGACCGTCCACTTCAGGTCACTCTTCTCGTCATCCTCATCGTTAAAAACATTAGACTCCCACTTCAAAGAAGAAGATCCGTTAAAAAAAACATCCACATTGTCACCAATCGAAACGAGAGGAGAAGCTTCAGCAGCGGTAAACAAGCCCGCAAGTGGCGCGAGCGTGACGAGGAAGAGAGACTCTTTAATTTTCATGTGAATTACAAGTGGGGGGTTAAGATCAGAAAGACCCTAGGTGTTAAATATAATAAAGTAGAATACTATTCTTGAAAAAATTAGGACACTATTTCCCAGACTGCAACCCGAAAGAGTCACTTATTTGAGCTTGGCTGCGCAGACAAATTCCATCAATCCTAGTCCTTATACAAGGACAGAAATACCCCAACCATTCAAGATGCCCACAAAAAACGAAAGACGAACTAACAATCCCACCTTGCGCGAAAAGCCAATTTTGCTCGGATTTGTCGTGCAGCGCAAAGGCTCCGATGGCCGTATACACATCGCAGTCAGATGGGGCCGTATCCTATCGACCCTAGTCATTTTATTGATTGCGGGCTGGATTGCAGTCGCAGGAGCCCTTTACGGATACTTCAAATATAAGAAGAGTTTTGATGAGGTAACCTTTAGCGGCATGATGACACTGCCCTTCCGAATGGAAGAACACCGCAAGGAGATGGGTGATTATCACATCAAAAAGGGGCTCGAAGAAATAAAAGAAGGCAACTATCGGGACGCCCTTCGCCTGTTACGACTCGGCGTCTCACGATCCCCATCCAACCTGGAAGGCCGAAGAGTGCTATCTGAGTTTTACGAGCTCGCAATCAAGCGCCCTGACATTGCCGCAGACTTAATGCTCAAGGGGATTGATAAAGGCGGCATTGAGGACCTCGACTATATCAAACAAACTCTACGCGTCCTACTTCGCCACCAGATGGACGAGCAAATCCAAGAGCTTGCCGACGAGTATCTACCTGACGAGCCCGAATTCGACGACATCAATCGCACACTTGCCTTTGGGGCAGCGAACGCCAACTACTTGCGCGGCAATTACGATCAAGCGGATGACTATATCATCTCATACAACTTAATCGAATCACTTGAAGGACTGCTGCTCTCCTCTCAGATCAGCTGGGATCGCGGCAATCAAATCTCCGCAATCACCAAGATGGAGCATTCGCTAGCCAGATTCCCTAATTCTGAGCCACTCCTCATGCAGCTCAGTCGCTATCACCGCGAGATGGGCGACATCGACAAAGCTCGTCGCTATGCAATCCTGAGAAACGTCAAGGATCCGCTCAGCGCAGCGCCACGACTAGAATTGCTATATATATATAACAAGTCTGGAGACACCGAACGTGAGCAACGCGAAACACAGCGCATGCTGAAGCAATTCCACGACGACGAAAGCGCCCTTCAAGCGCTCGCCAACTTTGCAGCCGACACTGGAAATATCGACCTCGCTCGCCGCACCTACGAAGAAGCACTCGAAAATGAATTCGCAGTAGATGCCTTCGCACTCCTCTTGATCGAATCCCACCTCGTGAGTAAAGACTACCAAGGAGCTCTAAGCTTCTCCGAAGAACTACTCAAGGAACGCCCGGACTGGCTGACTAAACGATGGGCGATTTTCAATAGCCTTCGTGCTGTCGCATCATATGGCATCAATCGTCCAGACTTAGGGGAAATTTACCTACAGCACTTCATCGACGACACAAATAATCCGCCGCAGACCTACCTCGCAGTTGCACGCCGCTTCTCGAACACAGATAGAAGCCAACAGGCACGCAAGATCTTAGCCACAGCCTACCAGCGGGCACCAGCCAACCAAAAGATTCTATCCGAACTCATTCGAGTCGAACTGAAACTAGGCAATACTGAGAATCTCAATCGCTTGCTAACTCGCCTGCTACAGATGCGTCGCCCTCAGATGGATCTCATCTTCGAAGCCTACCAAAAGCTCGGCAGCGATCGCTTCATCTTCACACCGGACCGCGAAAGCCTACTGCTCCAACTCAGCGCAATTCTGCGTGAGAACTCCCAGGAGCTACAAGCGATCGACTCATAAGAAAGAAGTAGTTCTCAAAGGAACTCGCTCGGCTCACTTACGGCCGCGCATAAACGACTTGAGCAGCAATCACCCGTCGCTCATCGACTTCATCGACTGTAATTTGCATACCAGCAATCGTTAAGGTATCGCCACGCGCAGGAATACGTCCGAGCTCTCCAGTGATCAGTCCACCAAAGGTCGAGACTTCCTCATTCTCGATCTTCAAGCCCAACGACTCTTCTAGGTCGTGAATGGGAGTCAGCCCGGAAATCCGATACGTATTCGGCGCTCGAAGCGCTCGAACCTGCTCTTCTTCACTGTCGAATTCATCCTGAATATCGCCTACGAGCTCTTCTAAAATACTCTCGAAAGTCACAACGCCCACAATGCCGCCAAATTCATCCACGGCCAGTGCCATGTGAAACTTCGCACGTAGCATACGCTCCAAGGCCTCCTCTAACGGCGTCTCCAAGTCAAACATCGCAACAGTGCGCTTGAGCTTCATCGGGTCGAGCTCCTCCAACGCACCACCAAAGCGAAACATATCCTTAATATGAAGGATACCGACACAGTCATCTAAATTGCCACGACACAGCGGGAAACGCGTATGTCCCGCCTGTTTCATCACCTCAAGATTCGACTCAAAACCCTCTTCTAAATCGTAAATAACGACCTGACTGCGCGGCAGCAGCACGTCTTGAACCACGAGCTCCTGCATTTGCAGCGCTCGATTTACAATTGTTCGCACCACAGGCGACAGTTCGTGACTATCCTCACCCATCGCCCGAATCTGCACATCCAAATCCAACGGGTTCAACTCATCCTCCACGTCCACTCCAAGGCGGCGAAACAACACGCGCTTTAAGCCACGAAAAAACAGCATACCAGGGAGCGTCAATATCTGGAACACCCATAGAACTCGGTATGAGCTCTGAATGGCTTGAACTGGATCTCGCATCGCCAAACCACGCGGAAAAATCTCCGCGAACAGGAAATGCACGGACGTCGCACACACAAAGGAGAGCAACACAACCAACCAACGGTCTGGCGTCTGAACCGACCCAAAGAGCTCAAAAAAAACACTCACGACAGGCATCAACAACAAGCCAACCGCCACTGTGCAAAGCGTCTTACTAAAACGAACCACACGCCCCGTCCGGTCGCCGTTCTCGATCAAACGAGCAATCCCACGGCGACGCTTGACCATCTCCAATGCCTCCCCATCCACATCGCCATAGCGAAACTTAACCAGGCTAATTTCGCACATCACAAGAAACCCATGCAGCACCAACATTAGCGCCACTGCGCTCAACGACACGAGAAAATCAATCCACGCCGCACTCATTGATTTCCAGCAACCTCACCATGCTCAAGCAACTCACTCAAAGTGCTTAACAACCGTGCGTTCTCATCGCTACGCCCAATCGTAATACGCACATACTCAGGCATGCCATAAGGCGCCAAAGGCCGCACAATAATCCCGCGCTGCTGTAATGCCTGAAAAACCGCCACGCCATTTCCGACTCGGCTCAACACAAAATTCGCAGCACCACCGACCGTCTCAAAACCAAGCGCAGCTAGCCCGTCGCACAACACCGCACGCCCGGCCTCATTCTCAGCTCGGCACATTTCAACAAATTCTAAATCGCCCAAGGCCGCAGTCGCAGCAGCCTGCGCCACCGAGTTCACATTAAACGGCTGACGCACTCGATGCAGCAAAGCGATCAGCTCCGGATCACCATACGCATAGCCGACCCGCAAACCGCCGAGCCCGTAAATCTTCGAAAATGTGCGCAAGCACACCACCTTACGCCCCGCATGGATTGCAGCCGACAAATCGGGTGCCTGCTCTAAATACTCCGCATACGCCTCGTCCAAACAAAGAATCACATGCTCAGGCAAATTCTGCGCCAACTTCAACAAATCAGCCTCCGTGTTCGCAACGCCCGTCGGATTATTCGGACTCGCAACAAATAACAGACGTGTCCGCTCCGTAACAGCCGCCAGCATCGCATCCAAATCATGCCCAAAGTCCGCCATCGGCACTTCAACTGGTGTCGCACCAAACAATTTCGCTACCAACTTATACACAATAAAGGCCTGCGCCCCCATCACCACTTCCACGCCAGGCCGCAGAAACGCATGCCCCAGCAGCTCAATAATTTCGTTCGACCCATTGCCGATCAAAATCGACTCTGGCGAAACTCCACGCGCCTCCGCCAGCTTTTGCCGAAGATCATGACAATTCCCATCCGGATACAAGTGCGCACTTTGCAACGCAGTTCCCGCCGCCACAATTGCCTTCGGCGAAGCCCCAAACGGATTCTCATTCGAAGCCAGTTTAGCAATGTTAGCAGGATCGAGCCCGTATTCACGGGCAACAGTCTCGATTGGTTTCCCGGGCTCATAGACCGGTTGTTCATGCACTCCGGCATTCGCGAGTTCAGCGTATTTCATTGATATAATTCGGCTTTGAACTTGCGTTGCCAAAGTCCGATTGCAACAAAAACCAGCAACCCAAGCTTATGAAAATTCTACTTACAGGAGCCTCAGGCCTTCTCGGAAATGCCTACGCCGAAGCCGCAATACGTCGCGGACACACAGTTATCGCACTCTACAATCGCACAGAGCCCACTACCCGCGGCCTAGAGCAATGCATCCATATCGATGCACAAGACCTAGAAAAGATCACCGCCCTCGCCCTCGAACTGTGGCCAGACACCATCGTCAACTGCGCTGCAATCTCTTCGCCCGCCGACGTCGATGCCGACGCCACACTCGCCGAAAAGATCAACGTCGCACTTCCACGCCACCTTTCACAGCTCTCGACCCACCTCGGCTCACGCTTCCTACACATCTCTACCGACATGGTATTCGACGGACACTCAGCCGAGCCCTACCGCTCGACCGACATGCCATGCCCCACCAGTCTCTACGGACAGACCAAACTCATGGCCGAGCGCGAAGTGCTGAAGCACAACCCCGAAGATCCTGTTGTTCTACGCATACCGATCCTCATGGGCAACAGCCCCAGCAGACAACGAAGCGTGCACGAAAAACTTCTCGCCGCTGTCGCACGCGGCGAGACACCACAACTCTTTTGCGACGAAATCCGCCAACCATGCTCAGCCAACAACGTTGCCGAAGTGCTGCTTGAGCTCACCGAGCGCCGCGACCTCCACGGCATCTTCCATTGGGCGGGCGAGGAAACCATGAGCCGCTTCGAAATGGCACAACGTATCCTCAAACACTTTGACCTACCGCTCGACAGCGTAAAGTCCGCCTGCAAGAGCGACGATCCCGAATTTGCAGATCGCCCCAGCAACCTGACCTTCAACCTGCACCCAATCGTCAGTAAGCTAAAAACAAAGCCAGCCACCTTCGAAGAGCAACTCGAAGAGCTCACCCACGTCGAGCCAATGCGCTCAACCGACGCATAGCCCGCTTTTTCCGTGCCACTCATCATCCTGCCCAACGCCTTTGGCGACGCCGCCACCAACATGGCCGTCGACGCTTCCCTGCTCTACACACTCCCCAAAGGCATCGCAGCGTTCCGGCATTATGGGTGGACTGAGCCCGCAATCACCTTCGGCTACACCCAACGGATCGCCGAGGTAAAGGCGACATTCCCCGAAGCAGACCTGCGCCTCTGCCGCCGACTCACCGGCGGAGGCATCGTCGACCACCGCAACGACTGGACCTACGCGCTCGCCATTCAGAGCGACCTCCCTGCTGCAAACACACCAGCGACCGAGCTCTACGCCACGCTCCATGGCTGCATCCAACAAGCACTCGACGAGCAATTGATTCAAAGCCAGCTGGCGCCCTGCCCACGTGCTTGCGGGAAAACACCGCAAACGAAATCGGACGCGCCCGATCAATGCTTCGTCCACCCCACAACCGACGATGTGCTCCACCCCGACGGCACTAAAATCGCTGGTGCCGCAATGAAGCGCACTCGCGAAGGCCTACTCATCCAAGGCTCAATCGACCGCGGCACACTCCCCGAAAACTTCGACTTCAACACTTTCGCCACCACTTTCCAACAGGGCATCGCACGCGAACTCGCCATCCCCATCGGCACCACCGAAGACCTGCGCACCTTGTTCGACGGCCCACGCATTCAGCAAGAGCGCGAGCGCTTCCAGAGCACTGCTTGGCTTCAAAAACGTTAAGTTTGATTTGTGAATAGCTTGGCCTTGCATCATTGGCGAGGCAGCACAATCTGACGCGTTCATGCCCGAAAAAGACCGCGAATTCGTTCACCTACACGTCCACACTGACCACAGTTTGCTGGATGGTTGCTCACGGACAGACAAACTCTGCTCACGTGCGGCAGAGCTGGGGATGAAAGCACTCTCCATCACCGACCACGGTGTGCTTTACGGGCTGACCAGCTTCTTCAAACAGGCAGAAAAACACGGCATCAAGCCGCTGCTCGGCTGCGAAGTTTACCTTGTTTACGAAGAAAAACTCGCGACAGTCAACGAACTACGCGCCAAGCAGAAATCCCGCCACATGGGTCTGCTCGCGCGCAACTTCAAAGGCTACCAGAATCTCTGTAAGATCGTATCGCAGGCCCACACTGAGGGCTTTTACCGCAACCCGCGAACCGACCTTGAGACACTGGCGAAATACAGCGAAGGTCTGATCGGGTTCTCAGGCTGCCTCGCAGGCGTCATCCCACAGTATCTACTCAAAGACGAATACGACAACGCACGCGACGCCTGCGCAAAGTTTGTCGATATTTTCGGTAAAGATTTCTTCATTATCGAGATCATGGATCACGGCATCGAAGAACAGCGCCGCATCATCCCAGGCCTACTCAAACTTGCCGAAGAATTTGACCTGAAAGTCGTCGCCACCAATGACGTGCACTACGTCAAAGACACCGACTGGGAACCGCACGACGCCCTACTCTGCATTCAGACTGGCGCGAAGGTCAAAGACGAGAAGCGCATGCGCTACGATTCGCACCAGTTCTACCTCAAGTCACGCGAGGAAATGGAGCTCGTGTTCAAAGAGGTGCCGGAATCGATCACCAACACCTCCGGCATCGCCGAAATGTGCGAAGTCAAGCTGCCCTTTGGCGATGACCACTACCCTGTCTACGAGCGCCCGATCGAAATCAATTCTGGCAATGACCACACAAATTTCGACCGCGTGCTCGATATTTATGAGGTGCAGAAAAACACCATCCTTGTCCGTGATGGATATGATCCGATCACTCTGAGAGAAGCCGAACGCAATAAACATAAGTCCAACGGACTTTACCTGTTTGAACTCTGCAAGGAAGGCCTCAAAGAACGCTACGGCACCGACTACGATGCCTGCCGCGCCGACTGGGAGAACGCCTCCGACGACGATAAACGCTACTGCGATCAGCTCGAATACGAGCTGGCGATTATCGCAGGCACGGGCTTCGTCGATTACTTCCTCATTGTTTGGGACTTCATCGCATGGGCGCGTGAACGCAGTATCCCCGTCGGCCCAGGCCGTGGTTCGGGTGCGGGCTGTATCGTCGCCTACGTGCTAAAGATCACCGACATCGACCCACTCAGTTTCGGCCTACTGTTTGAACGTATGCTCAACTTGGAGCGTGTGTCGCCGCCCGACTTCGACGTCGACTTCTGTATGCGCCGTCGCGACCAAGTCGTGAACTACGTGCGCGACAAATACGGCAAAGACCGTGTGGCCAACATCATCACCTTCGGCACCTTCGGGGCAAAGATGATCGTGCGTGACCTTGCCCGCGTGAATGAGCTCGAGTTTTCCGAGGCCAACAAGATCGCAAAGATGATCCCCGACGAGCTGAATATCACGCTCGACGACTCAGTCAAAAAATCCCCGGAGCTCGCACAGGAACTCACACACAATCCCGTCGCCCGAATCATTATTGAGCAAGGCCGCGTGATCGAGGGCATGATTCGTAATACGGGCAAGCACGCCTGTGGCGTCATCATCGCCGACCAAGACATCACGAATCTGATCCCCGTCACCTTGCAAGAAGGCGACCTCACCACTCAGTATCCGAAAGGCCCCAGTGAAGACCTTGGCCTGCTGAAGATGGACTTCTTGGGTCTCAAGACCCTCACCGTGATCGATGATGCGCAGACCAATGTGCGTAACACTCGTAATGAGCCCGACTTCGACATCGAGAAAGTTTCGCTGACAGACCAAGCAACCTTCGACCTACTCAACAGTGGTCGCACCACCGCGGTTTTCCAGCTAGAGTCCGGCGGCATGCAGCAGCTCTGCCGACAGATTGGCCTGAGCTCCTTTGAGGAGATCATCGCGTTGATCGCCCTCTACCGTCCAGGGCCGATGCAGTTCATCCCTCAGTTCATTGAGGGTAAGAAAGATCCGTCTACCGTTCAGATCCCGCATCCACTACTGAAGGATCTTGTAGAAGAAACTTACGGCGTCTTGGTTTATCAGGAACAGGTGATGCAATCCGCGCAAATCATCGCGGGCTACACGCTCGGTGGCGCGGATATTCTCCGCCGTGCGATGGGTAAGAAGATTAAGTCCGTGATGGACGCCCAGAAGCAGGTGTTCATCGACGGCGCGCGCAAGACCAACAAGATCGATGCAAAAACCGCCACGGCAATCTTCGCCTTGCTGGAAAAGTTCGCCCAATACGGCTTCAATAAATCACACTCGGCTGCCTATGCGATGCTCAGCTATCGCACAGCCTACCTAAAGGCGAATTACCCGATCGAGTTCATGGCCGCCGTGCTCACCTCCGAGCAAGGCAACTCTGACAAGATCTCAAACATGCTCGCGGAGTGTAATGCGATGAACGTGCCCGTTCTCAGCCCCGACATCAACGACTCGGGCAGCGACTTCACCCCGATCATTCAAGGAGACTGGGGCAGCATTCGCTTCGGAATGGCCGCGATGAAGGGCGTCGGCGAAGGTGCCTCCATCGTCATCATCAACGAACGCAACGCCAACGGCCCCTACGAAGACTTCAACGACTTCATCGTTCGTTCGGCTGACAAAGCGGTCAACCGCCGCGTGATTGAAGCACTGATCAAAACCGGCGGCTTCGACTCCTTCGGCGAAGACCGCGCCACACTGCTCGATTGCCTCGACTCCGAACTCGCCGAAGCCGAAAGCACTCGGCGTGACCGCGAAGCAGGCCAAAGCTCGCTCTTCGATATGATGGGCGGAGACGACGACGCAGACGATCAGCAGAAAAAAGGCCCGTCACGCAAGACAGTGCCTGAAATGCCGATGACGGAAAAGCTACGCTACGAGAAAGAGCTGCTCGGGTTCTACATTTCTGGTCACCCAATGGATGCCTACGAAGGGCTCGATACCGTGATCGACACCTTCTTCAAACCCGAGGATCTCGTCAACTTCGACGACCGCACCACCTTCCGTCTCGGCGGCATCATCAGCAATTTACAGATCAAATACACCCGTAAAGACAGTCGCCAGATGGCGGTCTTCAATCTCGCAACAGCCACGCATAGTTACGAGATGATCATGTTCCCCGATCCTTATGAAAAAAACGGCTCACGCTTAGAAGACGGCAAGTTGGCACTCATCCACGGACAGATTGGCCGCCGTAACGGCGAGATGAGTCTCACCGCGCACGAAGTATTCGATCTGGAGCAATCGATCCCGCGCATCATTCAACGTATCAACTTCATCCTGCACCCGCACGAGAACAACGCTACCGACTTCATCGCCAAATTCCGCGATATGATTGACGTCGAATACGGCTCCACCCGCGTGAACCTGAGCTTTCTGGTCGATGAACAAATCGTCGAAACCGAGACCGCGCAATCGCTGACCTTCACGATTACTGGCACCAACTACAAGGAGCTTCGCCGCCACCCCGCACTGGCAGGCGTGCGCATTCAAGCGATCCCCGTGCAACCAATCGACGACCGTAAACCATGGGAAAAGCGTAAGAAGAAGTTTTAAAGCGCACAGTCAAGCGCCTCGAAGTTTCACCCCAAGCAGCAACTGATGAAGCGACACAGGCACTACCCGCCAAGTTAAGCTCAACCGATTGGGGCAGACACTAGCCTTGTGCTATGGCTGGTCTTTGCCATGACACTGAGGGCATTCGCCATATAAAACGACCTCTTCACCGGTAACTTTAAAGCCTTCGGGCGGTGTTGCGCGCACAATTGGCTGTGCCATATCCAAATCATAGAGTCGGTTACAGCTTCGACAAATGAAGTGCACGCGGTCTCCATGCGGCTGCACAAGTTCATAACGTGGAGGCTGACCAGGGTAGTCCACCCCAGCAACCTGGCTCTGTTCACTGAGGGAACGTAAGTTTCGATACACAGTGCGCAGGCCCAAACGGGGTGCGTATGCTTGGCCTAGGTCACAAATCTCCTGTGCTGTCAAAGGCCGACCAGCAGCGCGCAATGCCTTGAGAATCGCCTCTCGTTGCCTGGTATTCCTGACCACAGTAAATTTCATAATACCACATTCAACAACGGCTTATGTATGTAAAGCGGATTTAATCTCACACGCCCCAAAAAGATTCCTTATCCCCCTTATTGGCATTAGTGTGCCAATAAGGGTTGACGCAAAGGATTAACAGTTCGTATATCAGTCCGACATGAAATCAGCTATACTTATACCGCTTCTAATACTGCTGGTGCAGTGCCTAGCAGCTACTCCGCACAAAACAACGCCACCACAAGAGTTTGGTATTCTTCTCGCCAGCTTCGGAACGAGTGACCCAGCGGGTCGTGCAGCGTATGCAAAAATTGAGGATACGGTGCGTGAGCGCTGGCCAAACTCTCCGATCTATTGGGCCTACACGTCTGACTTTATCCGGGCAAAATCGCTCCGCAATGGAGTTGAACTAGACTCGCCGAGCGTGGCGCTCTCGAAGATGAGTGACGCGGGTATTAAGCGCGTCGTGGTTCAATCCTTACACATCATTGCTGGGCAGGAATATGAAGAAATCACTTACGCGATTCACGCATATCAAGGCTCACATCGTGCGTTCGATTCAGTCGAAATCGGCATGCCACTCCTCGCGTCCAATGCAGACGTGCTGGCCTGCTCGCAACTAATGATCACCGAAGCCGACACGATCCGCAAAACCGGCAGCGCCCTCCTCTTTATGGGGCACGGCTCAAAACACCACCCGGCCGACCTTACCTATACCGCAACCGCAGCAGTGCTTCGCGACTTAGACCCACAGGCATATCTAGCGACAGTCGAAAGCCCTGCTGGATTTGAAAAAATCCTCAATCAATTTAAAGCCGACCAAACCAAATCCGTCACCCTAGTGCCCTTCATGTCTGTCGCGGGCGACCATGCCAAAAACGATCTTGCTGGCGATGAGCCCGACTCATGGAAATCACAACTCGAAGCCGCAGGCATCGAGTGTGATGTGCTCCTACGTGGTATGGGAGAATTTGATGGCATCATCGACATCTGGATCGAGCACCTCGCGAATGCGGTTGAAGCATTGGACGCTACAGAACATGAGTCATAATTCCGCAACACCCACACAAGGCAAACTAACCGGCTTGGGCATTGGCCCAGGCGCGAAGCGTTACCTAACACTAGAGGCTGTCGATGCCTTACGCGAAGCCGACATCTTACTCGATATCGCCAGTCCACGTAGTTCGGAGAGTATCTCCGCGCGCGTCATCGACGACCTCGGCGGTTGCGAGGGTGAACGCGTGCACTTGACCACGCCCATGTCGTTGGACAAAGACCGCCGCCAAACTTACTGGTCAGAACAAGCCGAGAAAGTCATCGACTGGCTCGGCGCAGGTAAGAAAATTGCCTTCGTCACCTTGGGCGATCCACTCATCTATAGCACCTTCGGCTACCTACGTCGCGCCACGCTGACGCTCAATCCCGAGGCCGACGTTCGCGTGATCCCAGGGATCACCTCCTTCCAGGCAGCAGCCGCAAAAACAGGAGAAACACTCCTCGAAAACGACGAGAGCCTCGTGCTCATGCCTGCAAGCGCTAGCCTCGAAACACGCCACGCGCTCGCAGCAGCAGCCGATACAGTCGTCGTGCTCAAGGCTTCCAAAAACAAAGCGCAACTCTTTGAGGAGATCAACGCCCCACTCGAAGCAGAGTCCTTTCTCTACGCAAGTAAGCTCGACCAAGCAGGCGAAGCCGTAAGCGACTGCCCTGAAGCCGCAGCAGCGCTGCCCGACACTTACCTGTCTCTATTTATTTCACGCCGTCGCAATCATGATGCTCCGGTGAGCACCCAATAACACACTGCAACTGATTCAATTGTGAGCCTCGACCTATTCTTAAACAAAGTCCTCCCCTACGTCTTCACCCTAAGTCTGTATATCAGTCTTGGTGTGTTGATTGGTGTGCTTCTGGAAATAACAGGAGCGATAAAAGGTCTGGCAAAAATTGCGCGCCCCATCCTAGCGCTCGGCAATTTCCCAGCTGTATGCGCCGCAGCATTTGTGACCGCATTCAGCTCAGCGAAGACCGCGCATAGTATGCTTGCCTCCGCCTACCGTGGACAGCAAATCAATCGCCGTGAGTTGATACTAGGAGCAGTGGCCAATTCATTGCCCGTCACTCTGATGCACCTGAAATTTTTTGCACCTATGATGATTAGCGTGCTCGGTGGCGTCGGCGCTGCCTATGTCGGATTCATCGTAGGCGGTGCAGTGCTCGTATTTCTAGCAGCTGTATTGCTCTCGCGGATACTGGTGCAACCGAGGAACGAAGAAGCCGTCGACGTCGCAGAGACCAAGAGTGAAAAGATCCACAAGCGCTTCTTAAAAATGTTATGGCAGCGTTGGTCGCACATGACGCTCCGCGTCTTGGCCGTAGCGATCCCCGTCTATACTGCAGTGGCTTGGATCAAAGCTGAAGGTGGCTTCAAATGGTTGGCTGGCCATTTACCCGCTTCATTCGAAGCAGTCTTCCCAGTTGAAAGCATGACTATTATCATCGCTCAACTGTCCGGCACCACCGCAGCTGTCTCCTCTGCTAAAAGTTTACTCGAAAACGGCGGCATCACCGAAGTGCAACTCTTCTTCACACTCGTCGCAGGCTATAGTCTAGCGCTCCCTATCAAAGTGCTACGCCGCAACCTACCCTCCGCATTGAGCATCTTTCCAGAGTCCACGGGTTTCTGGATCATCGGTGCCACACAAGGACTACGGCTCGCACTCGCACTGAGCTTCGTCACCACCTACATCTTCATCATCGCCTAAATGAACACACTCGCTAGCAGCATCACTTGGAATTGGTCAGGTGCCGAAGTCGAAGCCGAAAGTTTTCGCCGTATCGAAGCCGAAGTTGGCCCGCACGAGCTCTCCCTAGAGCACTGGCGCATCGCTCGACGTATGATTCATACGACGACCGAGTTCGCGATCATGGATGAACTTCACTTTGCCGATGCCCCCGTAGCCACAGGCCTGCAGGCGCTCAAAGAAGGGCGCCCCATCTACTGCGACTCCAACATGATTCGGTCCGGCGTATCCATACCGAAACTACAAAGTTTCAACAGGAACTACACCCGCGACAGCTTGCACTGCTTTGTTGCAGATGCTGACGTGGCTCAAGCGGCCAAGAAAAACAATACGACCCGAGCCTTAGCCGCAGTGGCGAAAGGCAAGGAAATCATAGACGATGGAATCGTCCTGATCGGCAACGCTCCGCTGGCACTCGCCCGCATTTGCCAACTCATCGAAGCAGGTGAACTACGCCCACGCCTAGTAATCGGCATGCCCGTCGGATTCGTCAACGTCATCGAGTCGAAGCAATGGTTGATGCGCTTGAAAGTGCCTCAAGTTGTGCTAACCGGCCGACGCGGTGGCAGCCCGTTGGCGGTCACGACATTGCACGCGATTATGGAAAGTAGAGAAGAGGATTAGGATCTACAAACGACTACATGCTCACACCGCCAACAACCGAATTTACCAAACTCCGCACAGGGTTTAGCACAGGTGCTTACCTGAGTGCGACTGCAGTGGCGGCGTTGCGTTTGTTACGTGGACACACACACACGGAGCCACTGAGGTTAAAGTTTCCGGACGGCAAAGAGCGAGCGATAGCGCTTCAGGGTTCAGAGCTGATTTCATCTCAGAACGCTCGCGCATGGGCGATCAAAGACGCAGGCGAAGATATCGACGTGACCAACGGTCTGCGCATCACCACAGAGGTTTGGCACGGACAGTCTGAATCACCCACAAACCCCGCAGACTACGAACTACAAGTCGGCCGCTGCCGCGTGCGCCTTCGAGGCGGTTCAGGCGTCGGAAAAGTCACACGCCCAGGCCTCGATGCACCTGTGGGCAAATGGGCAATCAATCCCACTCCGCAAACAATGCTCGCGGCGAACCTGGCCGCGAATGGCGCAGAGGACTACGACGACCTGCTGATTGAAATCTCTATCGAGCGGGGCGAGGAAGTCGCACAACGCACACTGAACCCAAAACTCGGAGTCACTGGCGGACTCTCGATTCTCGGCACCAGCGGCATCGTGATCCCTTGTTCGCACGCAGCCTACACCGCCACGATTGAAATTCTGGCTCGTGGCGCTGCACGCGAAGCCTGCCCAGAAGTCGCACTCGTCACTGGTGGTCGCAGTCACCGCTGGCTCTGCCAACACATCCCACAGATTCCAGAGCATGCGATCATTCGCTTTGGCGACTTCATTCGCGAGTCTCTGGAGATTTGCCAACGTCACAAAATCCAGACTGTGCACGTCGTATGCATGATGGGCAAGCTGGCCAAATACGCGCTAGGCGTGCCTTACACACATGCGCGCGAGAACACGCAATCACCCGAAAAAGCAGCCGCGCTATTGATCGACGGCGGCATGTCCGCGGAACGGTTCGCGAGCGCCGACCAGTGCCGCAGCATCCGAGAACTGATGCTACAGCTAACAGAGCCCGAACAATCAGTGGCTCGCACGATTCTTACACGCCATGCCCACGCTCATCTCACAAAGTGGTTTGGTAGCGATGCAGTGTGTATTCATATTTTAGATACATCAGGCAACAAGGAACTATCATGAACATCCACGACCTCATTCAAGCGCTTCCAGAATTACGCACAAGCACCGCCGAGACGCTCTGCTCCGATATCGCAACAGCGATCCGCACTGAAGAACTTGACCTTGCCCTGATTCCTAAATCAAACGCAGACACAATCAACGAGAACCAGGAGTTCGATTACTTTGATGCGAACGGCCATCGAGTCTTCTTCCGAAAAGGATTTTCAGCAGCAATGGAGCTACGCCGCCTATTCGTTCAACGCGTCATTTTTGCAGGTGCAGCGCCCAGCCGCGGCATGTGCACCGTGGAGGCGCTCGAAGCCTTGAACCAAGCCGAAGTCTGCCTGCATGATGTGCTGTTTGATGATACGATCCTCAACGAGGTGCCCGAAGACGCGACCGTCATCCACGTGGGCAAACGCTGTGGCGCACATGCAATTCGCCAGCCTGAGATCAATCAGCTACTGCTCGATTATGCGCGCCAAGGCAAACGTGTGGTGCGCCTCAAAGCAGGCGATCCAGGTATTTTTGGCCGCCTCTGCGAGGAGACCGACACTCTCTCTGCCCACGAACTGCCCTTCAAAGTGCAGGCAGCAGTGAGCAGCCTATCGGTGGCCACGACTGCGACCGGCATCCTGCTAACACGCCGCGGCTCACACCGAGGCTTCACAGTCATGACGCCACGCTGCGCAGGTGGTGAGACCCGATCGCTCGATCCTACCGCACGAGACATGCCCGTCATTCTGTTCATGGCCTCCCACATCGTGCGTCAATCACTCGAGGATTTAAATCAGCATGGCATCACCACCGACACGCCCGCCGCGATCATTTACGACGCGGGTTGCCCCCAGCAAAGCATCGTCTGCGGCACCGTCGCCACGCTCGCAGACATCGTCGAGCAAATGCCGCCACGCACTGGACTACTCTACGTCGGCCATGGTGCCGACACGCATTGGCCCAACTGGCGCGACTCCGAGAACTTACAACCTGAGGACTTCTCGCAAGCGATCGCAGCCATCAAGCAACAGCTACCCACCAAGGAGGCCTGCCTCGCATGATTCACGTAATCAGTTGTGGCACCTGCTACGAAGACTTGAGCCAACGTGCGCGGCAAGTCGTCGAAAACTGCGACCTACTCTACGGGGGAACGCGTCTGCTTGAGTGGTTTCAAGACACGCGTGCAAAACTGCGTCCACTCACAAAAGCATTGGATCAAGAACTCGACGTGTTGATCAAAGAGTCACAGCAGATGGAGATCGCGGTGCTCGCATCGGGCGACTCCCTGTTCTTTGGCATCGCAGCCAAGCTTGCACGGCGCGTGCCTGCCGACGCGCTCAACATAGTGCCGGGCATCAGCGCAATGCAGGCCGCCTTCGCTCACCTCGGCATCGATTGGTCAGGTGCACGTTTTTATTCGATTCATGGCCGCGACTCCACGGTCTTACCTTGGCGAGTCATCTTACAGCAGCCCAGCGCTGTCGTTTACGGCGACCATCAACGCACACCGGCATGGATCGCTGCCGAGTTGATCCGTCAACATCCCGAAGCTGCCACACGCCAAGCCAGCATCGCCGAAAACCTCGGCAGCGATCAGGCACATATTGAAACAGCGACACTGGAAGCACTGACACAAAGCGATTGCGGCGGCCTATCAATGCTCATCTTGCATACGGTAGGCAAGGCAATCGAAAGCCCCGCCCTCAGCCTTGGTTTAGCAGACGACCACTATGCCCACGTCAAAGGCCTCATCACACACCCCGAAGTGCGCGCCATCGCACTCTCAAAGCTGCGCCTCAAAGCTGGCGTGCTCTGGGACTTGGGTGCAGGCAGTGGCTCCGTCGGCATCGAAGCCGCAGGCCTCTGCGCAAACGTGCAGGTGTATAGCGTCGAGAAAAGCGCTGAACGGGTCGCCATGATCGAGCAAAATCGCACAGCCGAAGGACTCAACCACCTGACTGTCATCGAAGGTGACGCGCTCACGAGCATACCGCAATTGCCTGATCCCGACGCGGTATTCATCGGTGGAGGCGGCAAGCAAGTCGGCGCTCTAATCGAAGCAGCCCTGCAACGCTTAACACCAGGCGGTCACATCGTGGCCACCGCGGTGCTGGCTGACACCATCGAACAACTCAATCACAGTGCCACTGAGCATCGCACAGAATGGCTGGAAATCGGCGTGCGCCGCGCACGAACACTCGCGCACAGTTCACTCTTCGACAGTGACACCCCCATCAATATTTTTGTTTTTAAAAAACGATAGACTATGAAAAAAGGAACAGTAACTTTTTGCGGAGCTGGCCCCGGCGCACCTGATTTATTAACGCTACGTGCTCACCGAGCCATCGCCGAAGCAGACGTCATCGTCTATGCGGGCTCACTCGTCAGCCCTGAAGTGATCGCACACCACAAGCCCGAGTGCCAACTCCACGACAGCGCGGGGCTCAACCTCGACGAATTCGTGCAAATCATGATCGACGCCGCCCGCGCGCAACAGACCGTGCTCCGCCTCCACACGGGCGACCCCTCAATCTATGGTGCCACGAAGGAGCAAATGCGCCTCCTCGACGCGGCCGACATTTCTTACCAATCGATCCCGGGAATCACCGCAGCCTTTGCCGCAGCCGCCACACTGAATGCCGAACTCACACAGCCGGGACTCTCGCAGAGTGTCATCATTAGTCGCCGTGCAGGACGCACACCCGTGCCCGAGCGCGAGGCACTACCACACATTGGGGCAATCGGTGCGACACTCACACTTTACCTAAGCATCGGCGATATTGAAGGACTTGTCGAAGAACTGCTCGCCAGCGGTGGCTACACCGAACAAACGCCCGCAGCCGTCGTCTATCGCGCCAGCTGGCCCGACGAAAAATCGGTGCGTGGCACGCTCAGCACGATTGCGGCACGCGTGCGCGAGGCAGGCATCACACGCCAAGCGATCATTATGGTTGGCGACGTGCTCTCGGGCGAAGGCGAGGCATCGCTCCTCTACGATCGCGGCTTTAGCCACGGATACCGCAAAGCCAACGGCCCACAAAAGACCGAGAGTTTGCCAGTGGCAGAAACAGAATGCGCCCCCTTCTTACGTTTTGGTGGACGCATCGCGGTTTACGGACTCACACAAGCGGGCAGTCAGCAAGCGCTACAATTAGCCTCATTACTCGATGGCACTGCCTATGTCAGCGAAACACAAATTGAGACCTGCCAAGCAAACGGTGATACGGTGCAGACCTTTGCGCCCGATGCATTCGAAGTATGCCTGCAGAACACATGGGCGCACTATGACGCGCATGTGTTCATCATGGCTTCTGGCATCGTCGTGCGTAAAGTGGCTCAGCTGCTGGAATCAAAGGAAGTCGATCCAGCCACCTTGGTCATGGATGAAAAAGCCAACTTTGTGCAAAGCCTCACCGGTGGCCATCTCGGAGGTGGCAACCGTCTCGCCCAAGACATCCAAAAACTATGCGGCGCGCAGGCCGTTATTTCGACCGCTTCTGATACGCAAGGCATGCTCGCCTTTGACGAGTTTGCCGCCACACGTGGCCTACGAATTGAAAACCGAGATAGCATCGTGTTACTCAACAAAGCACTGCTTGAGCAGCAACGCATCGCTCTGATCGGATTCACTGCCGACGAAGCCGCGGCCTTTGCAGACTTGCCACACGTGAGGACGTGCGCGGTGACTGACGCACTGGACGATTTTGACGCCATCGTTAGCCTCGATACCGAACTGGAAATCAATGAGCGGCCACGGCTCGCACTCAGCCGCCTGAGCCTGGTGCTCGGGATCGGTTGCAAGCGCGGCACGCCCGCCGATCAAATCGATGCCGCGATCGAGCGCACCTGCCTGCGCTATGGAATTGACCGCAGCCGTATCGACCATCTGGTCTCTGCAGAAATAAAGCACGATGAAGCTGGCATTCTAGAGCTCGCTGCGCGCAATCATTGGCAGTGTCATTTCTTGTCAGCCGAAAGCCTGAACCAGCAAGCCGTGACGAATCCATCTGAGTTTGTTGCCAGCCAAGTCGGCACACCTTCGGTCGCAGAAGCAGGCGCACGTGTCTTTGGTCAAGGGCGCCTCCTCGCACCGAAACAAAAGGACGACGGCGTGACCGTCGCAGTCGCAACGATGGGCTCGATTGTGCAATCGATCGCTGAGCCAGAGGCTAAAGAAGCCGTCATTTATGCAATCGGCATTGGACCGGGCACTCAGGCCTCGCTCACCAACGAGGCCGAGACTGCGATCCGCCAAGCGGATTGGGTCGTCGGCTATACCAGCTATTGCAAACAACTCGAATGGCTCACGCACGGCAACCGCGTGTATAGCACAGGTATGCGCTCTGAAATCGAACGGTGTGACGAGGCTGTTCGTCTCGCCGCAGAGGGCAACAAGGTCGCACTGGTTTGCTCGGGCGATGCAGGCATCTACGGCATGTCAGGGTTGATCTTTGAGCGCGTCGCCGCTCTTGGGCAGAACAATGTCACTGTCAAAGTGATCGCAGGCGTCACCTCCTCCAGCAGTGCAGCAGCCGCGATCGGTGCGCCGCTGATGAATGACTTTGCAACAATTAGTCTTTCCGACCTACTCACACCACGTGAATGGATTAAGAAACGCATCCAAGCCGTCGCCGAAGCAGGACTCGTTTGCTGCCTATATAACCCCCGCAGCCGTAAACGCAAAGCACTGCTGGATTGGGTATTAGAGACCTTTGTCGAGCATCGCGGGGATACCGTCCCAGTGGCACTGGTGCGGGATGCAGGACGCCCGAAGGAATGGAAGTGGGTCGGTGCGCTCAAAGATATCCCAATCGAAGAGATCGGCATGACGACCATGCTCATCATCGGCAACGAGTCCACCATCACGTTAGACGGCTACATGGTCACCAAGCGTGGCTACGAGAAAAAGCCAAGCTACGCCGTCGCTGAATGAGTGCACTCACCCATAGTTTTTGTATCGCAGGCACACAGTCTGGCTCTGGTAAAACGACGCTCAGTCTCGGGCTGATGGCGGCGCTCAAAAAGCGCGGACTGACCGTGCAGCCTTTCAAATGCGGCCCAGACTATATCGATGCGGGCTTTCATCATCAGGCTGCTGGCCGACGCTCGCGCAACCTAGACTCATGGATGATGCCGGCTGCATCAATTTCGACGTATTTTAACAATGCTTGTAACGGTGCCGATGTTGCTATCTGCGAAGGCGTGATGGGGCTCTTCGATGGAGCCAGCGCGTCCGAACTCACTGGCAGCACCGCTGAGATTGCCCAGCTGACCGAGATGCCCGTGGTGTTAGTCGTCGATGCTCGGGCGATGGCGCGCTCAGTCGCGGCGTTAGTGAGTGGATTTGCTAACTTCGAAGCAGGTGTGTCCATCTGCGCGGTGATTGCGAACCGAGTGGGCAGCGAGCGACACGCGCAGCTCATCCGCGATGCGCTCGATGCGGCAGGGCTGCCTCCGTTGATCGGCACACTCCCGCGCGACGCCAGCTTTACCATGCCGGAGCGCCACCTAGGGCTGCAGGCGCACACGGAACTGGAGCAACAAGCCGAACGTTTAGAAGCATTGGGTGCTGCTGTGGAGGCACAAGTCGATATCGATCGTCTGCTGAAGTTGACTACACGGCCAATGACTGCGGCGGCAGCCATTCCCTCGCAAGCGCAACAGCCGACACGTGTGCGTCTGGGGCTAGCGCGCGACGAAGCGTTTTATTTTTATTACGAAGACAATCTCGATCTGCTCCGTTCAGAGGGCGCAGAACTCATCGAGTTTTCGCCTCTGCACGATGCACAACTCCCCGACGGATTGGACGGCGTATATATTGGTGGCGGATTTCCAGAGGAATTTGCCGCACAGCTGGCCGAGAATCACTCGATGCGCGAAAGTCTTAGCCGTTATGCCGCCGAAGGAGGGAGCATTTATGCGGAGTGCGGCGGCTTCATGTATCTCTGCGAAGAAATCACGTTTTCAGACGGACGGGTCTTTCCGATGAGCGGCGTGCTGCAAGCGACCTGCCAGATGCGCGACAAACGCCAACGTCTGGGCTACACAGAGGCCACCACCTTGAACGACGGACTCTTCGGCCCAGCTGGAACCCGACTACGTGGACATGAATTCCACTGGTCGGAAGTCGTCGCGGGAAAGGATGCGCAGCCTCTCTTCGCCGTGACGGATGCAAGCGGACAACGCAACGAATGCATTGGCATACAGTCAGGAAAGGTCTATGCCTCCTATTTTCACCCGCACTTCGCCTCAAACCCAGGCACAGTAAAGGCATGGCTCTCCCAATTATCCAAGCATGGCTGACACGCATCCATCATTACGCGCATCAAAGCATCAAAGTGCAAACGCACACACGGGATATCGACTAGGCACGACTTCGTTCATCCTCGCTGATGATTATCTAAACAACATTCGATTCCTCGCAGATAAAGTCGAAGACATCGCCTTGTTGTTTTTCGAATCGATTACGCCCGAAACGGACCTTTCCTGGCTAGCTGAGGCTGTTCGTATCCAAGCCGAAGCAAATCTCAGTGTGACAGTGCACCTACCCGCGGACGTGCAGCTCGCCTCCAAGCAAGCAGCCATTCGTGAAGCAGCGGTGCAAGCCTGTGCTGATGTGATACAGGCATTGGCTCCGCTCACGCCTCGCGCCTATGTCTGTCATGGCGACGGCGATGACGGTGCGCCACCCGACATCGATGCATTGACGCATTCACTGCGCGAGCTCGGGGAAATCTGTGGAGCACCTGAACGTATTTGTATTGAAAATACACATACGCCGCACGCAGAACTTGCGCCCGCCATCGACGCGTCGGGCGCATCGATTTGCTACGACATCGGGCACGCGCTGCAACACGAGCAAGACGTGGCCGCCGAATTAGCGCGTTGGCTACCGCGTTGTGGCGTGTTTCACATGCATGGGGTGCAGCACGGCAAAGATCACCATTCCACACGCTATTTGCCAGACACACTATTTGATGAGGCCCTACAAGCCTATGCCCACACTGGCCCGGAATGGCGCGTGCTCACGCTTGAACTCTTTAGGCGAGACCGATGGGAGGATTCTTTACAACATTTACGCGAACGGCTTAAATCCCAATAATGACTCGATCCACCTCCAATACTGTGACCTTAGTGACCGGCGGCTGCCGAAGCGGGAAAAGCCGCTTCGCCGAAGAGTTGGCCTGCCAGGCTCAAACGCCGCGTTGCTATATTGCGACCGCAGAAATCTTTGACGAAGAAATGCGTGCACGGGTGGATTTACACCGCGCTCAACGTGGTGAGGCCTATGAGACTGTCGAAGCACCGATCGACCTCGCCGGTGCGATTACTGCGGTGCCCGAAGCGACACAGGTGATCCTCGTGGATTGCCTCACGGTCTGGCTAGGCAATCTGATGCACCACAAAGAAGACTTTTCTGAGCACTGCGCTGAAGTCCAAGCACTCCTTGAAGTGCTCAAAGCCCCGCCTTGCCCAATCGTATTTGTCACCAATGAGCTCGGCATGGGGCTCGTTCCCGAGACCTCAATGGGACGGCGTTTCCGAGATGTTGCGGGACGCTTAAATCAGCAGGTAGCTGCACTCGCGAATGAAGCATTCTTCATCGTAAGTGGGCTACCGTTAAAATTAAAATAAATCGACGTCATGATCACTCAAACGCTTGAAAAAATCCAATCGATTGACCGCTCCCAGATCGGTGCGATCCAGCACCATCTAGACGACCTACTCAAACCACAAGGCAGCTTAGGGCGGCTGGAAGATATTGCCATGCGCTATGTATTGGCCAGCGGACGACACTCACCAAAAGTCGGCAAGAAACGTGTTTGCGTGTTCGCAGCCGATCACGGGGTGGTCGAAGAAGGGCATACCTTTTCGGGCAAAGAGGTGACCGCGCAGGTGCTACAGGGGATGTTGCGCGGTGGGGCTGGCATCAATGTGCTCAGTCGGCATGTCGATGCAGAATCTGAATTTATCGATGTCGGCGTCTGGACCGATCTAAGCGCGGAGCCCGACTTGCTCCACCGAAAGATCGCTCAAGGCACGCGTAATATGACCCAGGGCGCGGCCATGTCTGCCGACGAATGCGAACAAGCACTCTGCGTCGGGATCGAACGCGCCAATCAAGCAGCCGACGATGGCGTCGTTTTACTGGCAGCCGGAGAGATGGGCATCGGCAACACCACACCCTCCTCAGCGCTGTTGGCAGCACTATTGCCCTGCCCCGTCCAAGATGTGACCGGCCCGGGCGCGGGCCTCAAAAGCGATGCAGCACTCAAGTCCAAGATCGACATCATTGAACGCTCACTGGCGGCGAATCAAGCAGCACTACAGGATCCCTTTTCAGCACTGTGCGCAGTCGGCGGGCTGGAGATCGCTGCGATGTGCGGACTCTACCTAGGAGCCGCGGCTCGACGCGTTCCCGTTGTTGTGGATGGTTTTATTGCTTCGGCAGCCGCACTGGTTGCGGTTCGGATGTGCCCCGCCGCGGCTGATTATATGTTTTTCTCACATCGTTCCGCAGAGCCTGGACACGACCGCTTCATGCAAGAACTGAACACGACCCCGCTCCTCGATTTACAAATGCGACTGGGTGAAGGCACTGGTGCCGTATTGGCAATGACTATTATAGATGCCGCCATTAAACTATATGGCGAAATGGCAACCTTCAGTGCGCTCAATATAAACCACTCATCGGAGGACAACCGTTGCTTCCCGCTCTAACCACTGCCCTTCGCCTGCTCAGCGTGCTGCCTATTCCAGGGCGTGAAGCCAAGCGGTTTTCTGACGGCATCACATGGTTTCCGCTTGTGGGCGGAATCCTTGGCTGGTTGGTGGTTGGCATCGCTTGCCTGCTACAATTGCTCGCACCCGACTGGCCAGCCCTCCCCGCGCTGGGTGCGCTGATCGCAGGCGTCGCCTTAACGCGTGGCTTTCATCTCGATGGCGTAGCTGACTGCGCAGACGGATTCTGGGGAGGCTTTACCGCAGAGCGCCGCCTAGAGATCATGAAAGATTCCCACATCGGAGCCTTCGGGGTGCTGGCCTTGGTGCTGCTCTTGATTGGCAAATTCGCCGCCTACCAAGAAATCATGGCGAATCAAAACGTGCTCCTCATTCCCCTCGCCTTTAGCGCCTCGCGCATGAGCATCGTGCTGCTCGCCTACCGCTTTCAATATCCACGCCAAACCGGCACCGCCGCTGCCATCGTCAACGAAGCAAAGCCCGCACACTTCATAGGTGCATTGATCCTCTCGCTACTACTGATCATCTACTCTCCCGTCACAGGACTCATTATTTTGGCAACGGCCGCCCTCGTCGCCCTCGGTATCGGCTACTTCAGTCGTAACCGGATCGGTGGCGTCACTGGCGACGTCCTCGGCGCAAGCTGCGAACTCACGGAACTGATCGCGCTACTAATCATCGCCTGCCGATAAGACGAAAAGATATTTCCCTATGAGCCAAACCGTCGAAGATCAAAAAGACGCCCATGGTGGCACGCCGAGTGTGTTGTTTCAACGCTATGGCATCGAGCCGCGCTCGGTGATCGACTTTAGTGTGAACCTCAGTCCATTGGAGCTCCCCGAAAGCATTCTCGCGCTCTGGAATCAATTGCCACAGCGTATCGCACACTACCCCAGCACCGACGGTGCAGGAGTAAAGGCTTACTACGCCCAACGCTTCGGGCTCGACGCAGACTGCGTGATCGCCGGCAATGGCTCACTGGAGCTGATGTATTTTCTGCAGCGCGTGCAACGGTATCAACACGTGCTCGTCCCCCAGCCTGCCTTTCATGATTACCAGCGCTCGGCGTGTGCGGGGGGTGCCCAAGTCCACAGCTGCCAGCGGCCCTTAGGCCAAGACTACGACGCATTTTTGTGCAGTGCACCTTTCCGCGAAGCACTCGCCAAAGTCGATGCCGTCTTTCTGGGCAGCCCGAACAACCCCGATGGCGCGACGGCCTCGGCCGACTGCATCCTAGATCTCTGTGCACAATACCCGAACACGCACTTCTTAATCGATCAGGCATTTATCCAATTCCTGCCAATCCCGGGACGCGCTTCGCTGCTCAACCCTCAGCACCTGCGCCCCAACCTGTTTGTCTTTCACTCACTCACCAAATACTACGCGATCGCAGGTCTGCGCATTGGCAGCCTCATCGCAGACCCCGAGAGCATTCGCGCCTTGTCACAAGTGCGCGAACCATGGTCAGTCAACTCCGTCGCGGAAACCATCGCCACCGAACTAGCGACCTGCAGCACATACGACACGGCACTGCGCGCTTGGCTCGCCACCGAGTCGCAACACTTCGATGCCGCGCTCAGCAAGATACCTGGCATTCAGCTCTACCCATCCGCAACTAACTTTCGCCTGCTGCGCCTCAACGATCCCAGCCAGTATGACCAGGTGTTAACTGAACTATTGCAGCAAGGACAGCACGTGCGCTGTTGCAAAAATTTCCCAGGCCTACCAGCAGGCTGTTTCCGTATAGGCTTTCAAGCACACGACGCCAACCAAGCGCTCGTCGCTGCACTCCAGAAGTCCGTCAGCTAACGAGTCCCACTGCCCTCTAACAAATGCCCACTCTCGCTGCAGTGCTATTACTCGCGGTTTTCCTCGATCTTCTGATCGGCGATCCTCGCTACGCCTTGCATCCAGTCCGCCTGATCGGCCATTGGATCGGAGTCGTTGAAATCAGGATACGCCGATGCAAGCTCGACAACCGCCTGGGGTCCACTCTGCTCTATCTACTGGCCTGCACGCTCCCGCTTGCCTTAGTCGGCGGTCTGTTCTGCCTATGCGCGGCGTCCCCCACACTGCAAGTGTTGCTCGCGCTCTTCATTCTCTATTCCTGCCTAGGCTTAGGTGACCTCATCGCACATGCCCGCCCAATCATTGCCGCTCTAGAGAACGAACAACTCCAAGCCGCCCGTGACCGCGTCGCATGGATCGTCGGACGCGACGTCAGCCAGCTGGACGCCAGCGGCATCGCCCGCGCCTGCATCGAAAGTCTCGCAGAAAATTTCGTCGACGCCTTTCTAGCCCCCCTGTGTTGGTTTATTTTCGGCCTCTATTTGAGCCATTACCTGCCAACCGACCCCCTCAGCACGGCATCGCTCTGCGTGCTCTGGTATCGGACGACCAACACCCTCGACGCCATGGTCGGCTACCGTAACGAGCGCTACCTTCAGCTCGGCTGTATCTCCGCACGCATGGATGACTGCATGAATTTTATCCCGGCTCGCCTGTCGATTCTAATCCTAACCCTCGCAGCCGCATTACTACCAGGGCTGTCTGGCATGGGCGCTTGGCGTATTGGTTGGCGCGATCGCTTGAAGCACCCTTCCCCGAATTCAGCGCACCCCGAAGCAGCTGTCGCTGGAGCACTCGGAATTAAACTAGGCGGACCCACCCAATATCCAGGGCGAGTCGTCAACAAAAAGTGGATCGGCGAAGATATCACAGCCTCAGTATCGGACATTCGTAATACATGCCACCTGATCATTACTAGCGCCCTAATCGTATCCCTCCCGCTCTCAATCGGCCTGTTCGTTCTGACGTAAATGATCGTCATAAAGGCAGTAAAAATGTAAACACATAGGCAAGGTTACAGGCGAAAAGAATCGTTCTTGATGACGAACTACCATTCAAAGATCAGTGGACTGGCAACTATTTCAGATCTCTAGCGCAGACCAGCCGAACACAAGTAGGAGTCTTTTTCAGTCTAGTAACTTCCTAAATTTGGAGCCAAATACAGAACATGAAGCACATCTCAGGTTTCCACTTTACATAACGGAAGTAGGATTGTATAGATCGATACATTAAGTGACGCCCCATTATAAACTTAAGCGTAAGGATTCCACCCCACTATTTACATTTCCGATGCGCTCTGTGTTTACTGCACAAAATCCACTCTTGGAGTAATAACTGTTACGCCACACATAACCCAAAAAAGAAGATAAAATATGAAAAAAACCATTGCTACCTTATTAATCCTTGCGGCTCCTTTCGCTTACGCGGACAAGCAAGACAACGTCGGCATCGGCCTCGGCACTCAAGTCTTCGAAGGCCACGACGGTCTCGTCTCTCAAGTGTGTGCTGCGACCACCAACGGCAGTTTCGGTAACCAAACATTTGCAATTTCCTCTGGAACTTGCGGGGCAGACAAGCCAGACGAACTCTGGGCGAGCCAACAGCTACAAAAGTTCGTTGAAGAAAACATGGACGGTCTCGCACAAGACATGGCACAAGGTCAAGGTGAGTCACTCGACGCCATCTGCAGTATCCTTCAAATCGAAGACAAAGATGCATTCAATGCAACTTTGCAGGAAAACTTCGGCACCATCTACACTTCCGGTGCGATCAGCCATGACGAAGTCATTGGCAACATGAAGTCAGTCTTCGTTGGATAATATGGATTTACAATCTTCAGGGCGCAGCAGAATTGCTGCGCCCTTTTTTTGTATTCTGCTGTGCATGACTTCGTCCCTTGCGACGATCTGCACGGCCGCTCCAGCGAACTCAATCGGAGCACTTGCCGAGGACGATTACTGGCATACGCTATTGCACTACAAGCGGACAATCTTCTCGCAAAAAAGCACGATTGATGATCCCAAATTCTTTTTAAGTCCTGAGGGGGCGACCAACCCAACAGCCGAACTCGAAGCCACCGTTGCAGCCTTTTCAACGGGAGATCCATCCGATGAAGCGCATCCAATCAACCGCTTCCCCGCGCGCTTGAACTGGCTGCAGAAAAATCTAGCGCCCGAACACACCGCGCGTTTCGTCGCGGCTCAAAGCAGCACCTTCGAAGAAGTTTGGGACACGATGGAACCAACTGCGGCAAGCGTTATATTCCCGACTCAATATATGAACAACCCTGCCTCGTTGTTTGGTCACACGCTGATCAATATCGAAGGCAAGCGTAACGAAAAAATACTCGCGTATTCTATCAACTACAGCGCCATCACCGAAGAGAGCAATGGGCTCATCTTCGCAGTCAAAGGCATCTTTGGGTATTATCCTGGGCGTTTCTCCATCGATCCATATTATCAGAAAGTTCAGCAATACAGCGACCTAAGCATGCGCGACATTTGGGAATATAATCTCAACCTAAACCAAGACGAAGTCCGCAACCTGATACTTCACCTATGGGAATTGAAAGATGCCTACAGTAACTACTTTTTCTTCAAAGAGAATTGCTCTTATAATTTACTGTTCCTACTCGATGCCGCACGTCCTGCCAGCAACATGGTTGACCAATTCAAACATTGGGTGATCCCCGTTGATACGATCAAAGAAGTCCGCAAAAACAATTTCATTGCGAGCGAGCACTACCGCCCCTCGCGCTCCACCACGATCAAACGTATCGCGTCCACTCTGCCTAAGGAGCTACAAGAGCGCAGCGTTAAGGCAACCAAAAGCGATGCTGCATCAATTGAACTGACCAAAAGCCTCGACAATCGGGAAGACAAAATCCGCAGCCTAGACCTCTCCGCAGAACTGCTGCAGATGTATCACGCGGACGGTAAGATCGATCAGAAGACCTACGCAGACCGGTTTCTCACGATCTTGAAGCAACGTGCCCCTCTCGGCAAAGTAGACGACGATTTCTACCCAAACACCACACCGCCGCCGCCACACATGGGACACGACTCCAGTCGTATCACTACTGGTTTTGGTAGCTACGACAGTCGCGACTTCATTTCCTTTAGTCTGCGCCCCGCGTATCATGATTTAATGGATCCCAGCGCGGGCTACACGCTCGGCAGCGCCATCGAATTTCTCAGCGGCGAGTTCTACTATTACACCGATGAACAAAAGCTAGAGGTGCGACAACTCGACGCCATTAGTATTCAATCACTCTCCCCTATTGATACCTTCTTTAAATCCAAATCGTGGACGCTGAATACAGGGCTTACGACCATCAAAGAGAAAGACAGCCATGATCGCCACACGGCGATCTACTTCGATGCCGGTGTCGGCGTGAGTGTTTCGCTCTTTGATAACTCTATCGGCTATGCGCTGATTGAACCCGCGATTTATCTGAACAAAAGCCTAGCCTCCAATCACATGGCTGGCGGCGGAGGCGTTGTCGGCCTGCTCAGCAAATGGACTCCGAAGTGGCGCAGTCAATTCGAGATACGCCAGCGCTACTACTTCCTAGGCGAGGACAACAACTTGACGGAATTCAAAGCCAAAGCCGCCTATAGCCTAGGGGACACCACCGCCCTACAGGTCAGCTTTAGCCGTAGTCACGAGTTCGAGCAAACGTGGAACGAGTTGCGCTGCTCCTTTCAGTTATTCTTCTAAAACGAAGACTGAACAAATCCGTCGCAGCCTTGTCTTTCACCAGACGCTCATCAGAGTGATTTTAACATGTCCAAACGCCACCAGATCCTTGACAGCTTTAAAGTAAAGCGTTCACAAGCCGACTTTTGGCTCAACTGCTTGCTATATGGCTGTCTCGGGCTGGCATTTCTACCGATCACACTCTGGGTAGCATCCAGCGCCAATGAACAAAGCCGTATCTTGCACGCACTCATCGTGCTCGTCATGGCGATCTTCACGCTCGTCCTCTACACTCGGATCGACATCACAGAACCACTCACACTCAACAAGAGTGCCCGCAAAACACTGTTCGCTTCGTATGGCCTGCTGCTTCTAAGCGCCATCTCGCCTTACGTCATTCCACCTTCGTCTGTATACCTGAACGTGATCGGCTCGCTGTTAGTGATTCCCGCCTACTGCTGCGGACTCGCCTCAACAGTGCTCTTCGTCTTCGGGCGTGATCTACGCCGCATCACCTACACAGCGACCGGGACCTTCTGTGCTTTCATGCTGCTCAGCATATTAATGGCACCACTAGACTGGCCGTTACGCACACTCGCAGGCAAATGGAGCGGGGCAGCCCTCTCTGCCATCGGTAAAACCGTCGAACTCGGAGTGGTGGGCAACACAGCAACAGAACCGCCGCAGCTCATCCTCCTAGTCAACGAGCACCCCTTCCATGTCGCATCTGAATGTAACGGATTTGGCGTCATTCTAACCAGCCTACTGCTTTCGGTGCTGCTAACCATCTACCGTAGAAAGGGAACAATCGAGGCATGCCTCAACATACTAGCAGGCATCACACTCGGCTTCATTTTCAATACGCTCCGTATCCTGATTATCGTGCTACTGGCTCCGTCGATGATGGAGCACTACCATTTAATGCACGAAATCGTTGGCACCATCACCTACTGGGGCTGCTTAATTTTGACGTGGATTCTGCTCAAAGGTCCGACTCAAACGGAGGCCTAAACTCGGATTTGCCATTTCAGCATTTTTGACACATAGTGTTGGCATCATGAAAGCATACCTCGTCGCCATCGCCCTACTGCTACCCCTCGCATCGTCAGCCGCTAACTCAAAAGTCGAAATCGGCCAGACACAGGAGCAAGCCATTGAAGCCTTAGGAAAGCCACAAGGCACCATTCACCTAGGCGATAAAACACTGCTCCTCTACCCCGAAGGCGAGGTAAGCATTCGCGATGGAGTCATTGCCGAGATCGAGCTCATGAGCGACAAACAGTTCGCGAAAGACCAAGAACGAGCGAAGCAGGAACATGCCGAATGGGTGATTCAACAAGAAAAACTGGCCGCGGATCACATCGAAGCTGGCGAAAAACTAAAAGCCTTCAAATTACAAAGCAGCACCTTTGCAGCACTCCCTGCCAAAGATCGCGTAGATTACTGGCGTAGTTTTCAAATCAAATTCCCACAAGTCGATGTCTCTCCTGAAATCGGGCGTGCGCTGGAAAGCTACCAAACTGAACTAGCCGAACTGAAGAACCGGGAAAAAATCGCCGAGCTCGAAACACGCGTCGCACTTGCCGAAAAAGAAGCCGCAAGCGCCCGCCTCGAAACCGAAAAAATCCGCAAAGAAACGGAGTCCGTCAGCAACTCTGAGATCCGCATACGAGACTATTACACCACCCCTTATAACTACTACTATCGCCGTCCCACAGTTATAATTAACCCAAGCATGCACAAAAAGACACACTACAACCAAGACAAGCTAAACTGGTCGAACTGGGACAAGAAGAAGAACAACAACAACAGCTGGCTACCAACCCAACGCTCAGGTAGCATAATGCAGAATGTAACAGGCACAGTGAATACGAACTAGTTCGTAAGCCACACCACTCATGAGTTACACCCAAAGGGGACGACTCAATGATATATCACGAATCCGCTAGTGCCGGGTAATCTGTATACCCGCGAGCCTCTCCACCTCCGAAGAGTGTATGAGTATCGCTGATTTCGTTAAGGGGAGCTCCCAACTTAACACGCGCGGGATAGTCTGGATTCGTTAGGAAATTCCTACCAAAACCGACAAGGTCGACATATCCTGAGGCGATCAGTGCATTTGCTTGTTCAGGGGTCTTATTGCCTGTGACAATAATTGTCTTTGTGAAACACTCGCGCAACTGAATGCGAAAGTTCTCGGGAATCGCTGGTGCATCGTCCCAGTCTGCTTCGCACAAGTGAATGTAGGTCACGCCAAGTTGATCTAAGGCCTGTGCGGCAAGCATGATCGTCTCCAAAATATCGGGGTCGCTCATATCTTTAAAACTAATAAATGGCGAGAGCCGGACGCCCGTCTTGTCTGCTCCGATCTCGTCGACGACAGCTCGAGTAATCTCAACTAACAAGCGAATGCGGTTCTCTAGGCTGCCACCGTAATCATCAGTGCGATGATTACTATTACTCCGCAAAAATTGATCGATCAGATATCCATTCGCTCCATGAATCTCTACGCCGTCAAATCCAGCGTCGATGGCATGACGAGCACCCACTCGAAATTCGCCAATAACTGCATCAATATCATCGAGGGTCATTGCACGTGGCTCATCGACCGCAATCATCGTAGCATCACCATTCGGGGCACCATCAAAAATATACACCTTAGTGTCTTTGGCCGGAATCGCGGACGGCGCGATGGGTTGTAGCCCATTAACTTGAGCGCTAGAGACTCGACCAACATGCCAGAGCTGCAGAAAAATTTGACTGTCCTTGGCGTGGACTGCTTCGGTAGTGAGTTTCCAGCCTTCCACTTGTTCGGCAGAATAGACCCCAGGCGTCTTCGCATAACCCATGGCTTGAAGTGAAACTTGAGTCGCTTCAGTAATGATCAAGCCTGCGGAGGCACGCTGAGCATAGTATTTAGCCATCAATGCATTTGGAACATCGCCTGGCTGCGATGAGCGCGATCGAGTCATCGGCGCCATTACGAAGCGGTTACTCAGTTTGAGTTCGCCCATTGTATAGGGACTAAAAAGATCGAATTCATTCATAATGGTTACAATTGGAGATGGAAACCATAGATCTACATGAGCTGAGCAGTGATTGCAAACGACCACGCAAAAAACAGGCGAAGGTGGGTGCAGCTAGCTTGCTTAGAACGGTTGCGAGTTATCCGCACCAGCAAGCTCAGGGCGATTTGTATCTTGGTTAAAGCGCATGGAGAGCAGCTTAGATACGCCCTTCTCCGGCATTGTCACACCGAATACGGTGTCTGCGTTAGAGATCGTGCGCTTATTGTGCGTCACGATTAAAAACTGCGACTTCTCGGTAAAGCCATGCAGTGTTTCACAGAAGCGGCCAATGTTCGCATCGTCGAGTGCCGCATCAATTTCGTCGAGCACACAAAACGGACTAGGCTTCACCAGATAGATCGCAAACAGCAGTGCCACCGCGGCCATCGTGCGTTGCCCACCAGAAAGCAGTGTGACACTTTTTAGACGCGTCCCCGGAGGGCGAGCGATAATATCGATCCCCGACTCAAGCACATCCTCAGAGTCCACTAAGATGAGATCCGACTCACCTCCACCGGAAATTTTCTCATAGGTGAACGCAAAGTTCTTACGCACTTGCTCGAAGGTATCTCGAAACAGTTTCTGCGAAGTCTCGTTAATTTCATCGATCGTCTTAACCAACGCATTTTTAGCCTTCCACAGGTCCTCGCTCTGATTCTTCAAGAAATCGTGGCGCTCCTTCAAGTCAGTATACTCGCTAATGGCATCGAGATTCACTGGCCCCATATTCGAGATACGGCTCTTCAACTCGGACACTTCGTCTTCGATGATCGCCCAATTAGTCGACTCCATCTCAGCAAGCTCCTCTTCCGTCGGATCGCGACGCTCATGCTTCGGTTGGGCGGAAAGCTTATCAGGATCATCTAAATCATCGAGATTCACACGCTTATCAAACTCAACATTGCCTTCCCAAAGTTCGGCCTTCCAATCGACTCGCTCCAGCTCGACCTGATAGTCGTCGTGCGCAGCGCTGTGAATAAATCCGATCTGTGATCGCTCTTCAGCAAGACGGATTTCTAGGCGCGTCATCTCTTGATCATACGTGCGCCCTTCATTGCGACGCCCGCCCAAACTACCATCAATACCAGTAATCACGGCGTCCATCTCTTTGATGCCCGCACGATCTTCGGACAATGAAGCCGAGGCGACCTGTAAAGTCTTCTCAAGTTCGAGACTCTTCTCACGCTCGCGAGCCCCGCTGCCCTTGAGCTGGCCGATCTGTTCATTGATCGTATCAATTTCTTGGTTACGGCGAATGATTCGGTTCTGCAAACTCGCTGTCTCACGCTGCACTTCACCCAGCACGCGATCGACTGATTCAAGACGTTGCTTCTTCTCCGCCAATTCGAGACGAACGTCCGCAAGTGCTTCACGCTTTTGATCGCGGGTCTCACGGGCTTCAGCAATGGCATCCTCTAGATCAGTGCCGCTTTGGCGCTCTTCGAGCAATGCTTTCTCAGCAGCGACGAGTTCCTGCTGCGCTTCTTCAAGCTCTTGCACCGAGTCACCATGCTTCGCATCCAGTCGCTCCAGATCATCCTCACTTTTGTGATGCGACCGAGCATTGTGCTCGACCTTCTGCCCTTGGTTACGCTCTTCGGCGACGAGCCCAGACACCTCACTCGCGAGTTCGCTCAGACGTTGACGTTGCTCTTCGACGGTCGCTTCTGCAACGAGACGCTGATCTTCCAAGGTGGTGGATTGCTCACGTAATGTATTGAGCGCCTTACGCTCAGTCTCGATCTCACTACGAAGTTTACGAATCTCAGATTCGCGCTCGATCACACTGGAGGACTTTTTACCCGAAGTCCGCCCGCCGTGAATCAAACCACGGCAGTCGATGATCTCACCGTTCTTAGTTGCAACGAGTAAGAAGTTAAACTCCGGATGCGCTTTCCAAAACTTAACAAAGCTCTCTAAGCTTTCTGCAAAGTAGCAATTTGTAAGCAAACGCGCCACGGCTTCGCTCAAGCTAGAATCGCGTGCTAGCACGACCGAAACTGCCGCCACGATATCGTCAGGCAACTTCACCCCAGGTATCTTACTATGCCCAGCCTCTAAGTTCACTTGCAAACAAGCACGACCCAGCTGATCGGCATCCAGCCGATCAATGACCATGAGCGCCTGCTTCGTATCGCCAATAAACAGTGCTTCCGCAGCTTGACCAAGCAGCGTCTCCAGAGCACTCGTGTATGCGGGCTGCACCTTCAGCTCTTTCGAGATAATCGAGACACTGTTCTTCGAAACCACCTCGCCGAGTTTATCGCCTAGGATCGCTTTCGCACCTTCGCCAAATCCTTCAAATTTCGCCTGTAGATTCTCAAGCACATTCAGCTGAGCAGTTTTACGTGCGATCCCACGATCCTGCTCTTGGATCTGCTCCTGCATCGTGCGGGACTGTTGTAGAATTTCCTTCGAATCAACACGGGCCTGCTCCAACGCAGATTCACTGAGTTGCTGCTCCTCACGACGTCGTGCCAGCAAGCGCTGAATATCGGCATGGCCTTTTTCCAGCACGACCACCTCTTCTTTGAGCGTTAAAAGGGTCTCGGTCAACGCAGCGTGCTTGACCTGATAGGTCTTGAGATCGACTTCGAGAGTCGTGCAACGCGAGCGGGAGCGGTTGATTCGGTTCTCCGCATGCAGCACCGTCTGTCGGCGTTGCTGCAGTTGCGCTTCCATCTCGCCGAGCTGCTCCTGCGCTCGAACGAGTTCATCACTGCGGTCACGAAAAATACGATCCGAATCATCGACGACGTCGAGCTGTAGCTGCTTATTTTCAGATTCATTACGAGCACGCTCAGCCAACTCGTTCTGCTGCGCTTCCAGGCCTTGAATCTCTTTTTGATATTCCGCGATGCGTGCTTCGAGGTCCTTCATGCGGATGCCTGAGAACTCAGCCTGGTTCTCAGAATTCTCCTTCTCAGAGCGCAGGTTAAACACGCGCTGCTGCAGCTCCTGCATCTTCTCGTTGAGGTCGGCACGCGCGGCCTTTTGGACTGCCAGAGCCTCTTCGTCGGCAGCCATCGATTCGGTGTGTGCTTCTAGCTTCTTACGCAACTCGTCGGCTCGCGTTGCGAGTGTATCGATTGAACCTTTTAACGACGTAAAGCGATACGCACTGAACGCCAAATCCAAATGCGTCAGACGGTGCTTAATCCGCTGATAACGGAGTGCCTTGCTGGCTTGACGTTTCAACGAACCGATCTGCCGACTCACTTCTTCGATCACGTCCGTCACACGGGCAAGGTTGGCATCGACGAGCGAGAGCTTGTTGAGCGCCTCTTTACGCTGCGCTTTGTAAAGGGTAATACCGGCTGCTTCCTCAAAAATAGTGCGCCGCTCAGATGGATTGGTCGATAAGATCTGGTCAATCTGCCCCTGTAGCATGAAGGAGTAAGACACGCGCCCCACCCCAGTATTCGCAAATAAACGCTGGATATCTTTCAGCCGCGAAACCTTGCCATTGATATAGTAATCACTGCCACCGTCCCTTGTAACACGCCGAGAAATCTCGACCTCGTTAAACGCAGTCCCTAACTCGGCCTCGCAGTCTGTAAAGGTCAGTGACACCTCACAGGTGGGCAGGCCCTTGCGTTTATCTGTGCCCTCAAAAATGACGTCTTGCATGGACGCACCACGCAGCGCCTTGGCGCTCTGCTCGCCCAGCACCCAGCGAATCGCATCGACGATATTACTCTTACCGCAACCATTCGGTCCGACCACGGCCGTCACCCCGCGGCGCAAGTCAAGGCGCGTGCGATCGGCAAAACTCTTAAAACCACTGATGACGATCTCTTTGAGATACATGGATACTGATTTGGACTACGAAAGATGGGTAGAAAAAACTAGAAGAATCGCCCAAAGCAGCACTCGCAATCCTAAAAGATAGTAGGGAAATGGTTGCGAGAGAGCTCAGAGGTGCTAACATTAACGAAAACGTTAAACCAGCCTCACTACTTATGTCCGATTCTACACAATGCTCCCGCGATGAATGGCCGATCAAAGCCTATAAAGACCTCAATTTCCTAAACAGCGATGGCGCTCGTAATATCCGAGTGCTCGCGGAAATGACCGAACCCGGCATTCGCTTCGCCGAAGAACAGGTCAAAGACACCATCGTGCTATTTGGCTCCGCACGCATCATGCCTGTCGACGTTGCAGAAGCAAAATTGAAAGAGCTCCAGGCAACGATTGTCGATTCTTCGAACCTTACCGCCGGCGAAAAAGATGCCCTGCGTTTGGCCAAGAGCGCGGTCAAAGCAGCACCCTACTACAACATGGCTGTCGAACTCGCAGAAGAGCTGACAAAGTGGACAATGAGCCTCCCACCAGAAGAACAACACCGCTTCATGATCTGCTCAGGTGGCGGCCCGGGGATCATGGAAGCTGCAAACCGTGGCGCTCATAATGCGGGTGGCAAATCCATCGGTCTGGGCATCAGCCTCCCTTTTGAACAAGGCGTCAACGAATACGTCCCTAAAAACCTACAATTCGAATTCCACTATTTCTTTGTCCGCAAATACTGGTTTGTCACAATGGCAAAAGCTCTAGTCGCCTTTCCAGGCGGCTTTGGCACGATGGACGAGCTATTTGAAACACTCACACTCGTGCAAACTGGTAAAACCGCCGAAAATCCGGTGATCGTCCTCTTTGGTAGCGAATTCTGGAATAGTGTCGTCAACTTCGAGTCCTTAGTCGAATGGGGCACGATCTCGCCTGAAGATCTCGATCTGTTTACCATCGTCGACACCGTAGAAGAAGCACGCGACAGTATTATCAAGCAATTGACCGAGCGCTACCTTTCGTAGCCGCCCATCAGGCACGTCTCCTAGCGATAGACTCTCTCACTATGTAGTGAGAGCAGTTTCACGCTGACACAGAGCAAACCGTTCAATGCGACCCAATAAACCGGGCTCTGGAAAATAAAGTCCACAAAGGCATGTCCAAATACCATCGCGAGGCCAATTAATAGCATCACTGCGCTCATGGCATTGCCCGAGGCTCGAAACAGTAGGCACCACACCCAGTAGCCCAAAATCAGCAATAAGAAGCTGCAACCGACGACCCCGTATTCACACAGAAACTGCACGACATCATTGTGTGCATAGCGATAGAATTTACGCCCGATCCACCCTCGGCTAGGGTGGTAGCGTTTGTAAAAAATCTCTGGATAGCTTTTCTGATACATCGGGAAGACATAGCGCCATGAGCCCGCGCCCCATCCGAACCACAGTTCTTCCTGTGCCATTTTCCACGTCACTTTCGTAGTAATCGCTCGCGAATCCTTGTCCGCAGTTTCAATCGTCTTCTCTATATCTCCAAAACGCTTCTCAATATTCTGCACATCGACGTATTGAAACGCCATATAACCCCCTGCCCCGAGTAATGAGCCGATCACCAACGTCAGCACGATCGAATTACGTATTGAGGTCGAAAACAGCCACCGTGCAGCAGCTGCGACAAAAAAGCACGCCGTCATCACACCGCCAAACAAAATGCCACCCCGCGAAAGCGCCAAACCAATCGAAGTCATCAGCACCGATACAAATACAAACAGTAACAAATGAGGCCCGCCGCTCTGCGCACGTCGCTCCGCTCGATTGAAATGGTAGAAATAGAGCACCGCACAAGCGAAGATGATTAAATTCAGATACGCCGCCCCCTGATTTCGGTAAAAGAAGGTGCCCCAAAAGCTATGATTCGGTGATTTCACCGACCACAGCACTAGCTTGGTGCCGCTAAAATCCTGCAAGATCGCGACAATTGCCATACCAACTCCACTGATCACAAGCGTCCACAACAACAGAACCGCGCTACTGCGTCGACGCACGCCGACCCAAAGTCCCCAGACCAAGGTAAACGCCGCAGTAAAACAGGAGAGCACCCGAAAGGCATCCATCGGCTCATAACTGGCATCAACACTGCTCGGCAGCCAGCTAATGGGCTTCACTTCTTCAACCCGCCAACCGTTCTCTCCCCAAATCTGCACCCACGCTGGATTCAGCCCTTGGATGCAAACATAGACCAGAAAGGCCAAACCAAACCAAAAGACAGGGAATCGTAGCAGGCGCTTAAAATTCTTTCGATTCCCATGCTCCCCATCCGAGCCATTCCAACCCTGCGGAAGCGGCACGATCGAAAACAAAAAAGTCAGCAGCCCCCCAGCCAACAAAGTATGCAACGACCAGAGACGAACGCCCGCGAGTCCCCATGCAGTAAAAGCCAATGTCAGTCCTCCGACCAACACCACCGCCCATTCACGGCGCGCAACAGAAGGAGATCCCATAATCGAACTTAAGAAAAACTCGGTTGATACGCATCGTGCAAACGAAGTAGGCCAATCAATTTACCTCCTTCATTCGCAACCACTGGCAACACTGAGATCTGAGAACTACGATCCTCCATAATCCGCACCGCATCCCCTAGAGACATACTTAGCTGTGTGAAAATAGGAGACTTCGTCATGCAATCTCCAACCCGCATGCTCAAAATGTCGCCCTCCTGCGAAAGTATACGCCGAATATCACCGTCTGTGATTATCCCAGTCAAACAACCATCCCCATCGACGACACAAGCCCCGCCAAGCGGATACTTCGTCATTCGGATCACCACCTCACGCAGGGTCTCTTCAGCCTGCGCACATGCTACTTGCTCCGCAGCGTGCATCACATCGCCCACCGTCATCAATAAATTCCGCCCCAACTGACCACCGGGATGGAAAGTCGCAAACTCCTCTTTGGTAAAATCACGTGCCTGCACCAGCGCAGCCGCCAAGGCATCACCTATCGCTAAGCTCACCGTCGAGCTCGACGTCGGCATCAAATTCAACGGATCAGCCTCGCGCTCAACACTGCCATCCAGCACAACGTCTGCCCCCTTCGCTATCGGCGAGTCCATATTGCCCACGATCGCAATCACTGGAGACTTAAACTTCTTAAACATCGGCATCAAACGCAGCACTTCAGAAGTGCTACCACTCTTCGACAGAACAATTGTCGGATCCCCAGGCTGATAAACGCCGAGGTCACCGTGAATTGCCTCAGCCGCATGCAAAAATACAGAAGGAATACCACAGCTAGACAAGGTCGCTGCCAGTTTAGTGCCGATGTGACCGGATTTACCAATCCCACAGATGACTAACTTGCTATTAGACTCCAAGATCACATCCAACGCGCGCTCAAACGATGCCCCCAAACGATCCGCAGCAATTTGAATTGCCGCAGCCTCTGCTTGCATTGATTGACGCCCTACCTCGAGTCGATTGAGACCTGAATTACTCATACCACAGACCTAATCAGCTCCCTCGATAAGGTAAAGCAATTTGCCAGCACATTACGACGCCACCGCAACGCGCCACGCCACGACGATCAAAAATAGTGCCAGCCCACCGACAAGGACTGACCAACGCTGCAACAGCACGAACCAACGCTGCGCACATGCCCCGAGCGCGCCCAGCACGGCACCGCATAGAAACCCACTAATATGTGCAGCGACATCCACATTGCCTTCGCCATCGCCCACCCCAAACAAGCCCAACAACGTCAGCCCACCAAACAAAGGAACCAACCACCGCGGTAGCGATAAGCGACGGTCTGGCGCAGAAACCGCAGCCCAAATGCCAACCCCCGTCAACACACCCAACGCCCCAAACACCGCAGTCGAAGCACCAATTGAATAATGCGGCTCTGGATAATAGACCACCGCGTTAAGCACATTACCGGCAATCCCACTCAGCAGCACCAAGAACCAGCCAGCCGCCGCGCCGAAAAATCGGCAGACAAAAAACGTAAAGCCCAAGCCTGAAATCAAATTCGAGACCAAGTGCACCACATCCGCATGTAGCGTCAGAGCCGTAACAGCTCGCCACCACTGCCCGGCCCCCATCATCGCCACAGCATCCGCCTGACCACTCGTCACAATATCCGAGCGCCCCTGCCAAACAAAACAGCCGATCAACACCGCAGTATAGAGCACGAACGACCACCACCCAAAATCAAACTCCTCATATTCAAAGCGCCCATCACGACGGCCACGCCTCGACTCCAGCGCCGCGATAGCATCCAGCTCGGCACAGACCTCAACGACTCGATCCTCCTGCACGCAAATCACATAGCGCTCCTCGTGCAGCTCCATCCAATACGCATTGCCCATCGCCAGAATGGCTAAGCCCGCCTCGCCAGCTTTAACATAATCATCAAGCACAGCGACTGCGATGAGCCCCTCTTCCGGCTCAAAATCAACCAAGTCAATCGGCCCATGCCTACCCTCTATCGCTTTCAAGCTCGCCATATTGCCATCATGCGCTAGTCTTCAACTCGCAATCAACCAATAAACCCATCACGTATATGATAAAAAAGATATTCCTATTCCTACTTATTCTGGCAATTGCTGGAGCAGCCGCAGTTTACTTTTTCGGCTCGAGCGCCCTAAACAAAGGCATCAAAACAGCTGTTGAAAAGTTCGGCCCCGAAGTCACACAGACTGCCGTCCGCCTTGATGATGTAAATATTTCCGTCCTCTCTGGCAACGGCACGCTCACAGGCCTCTATGTCGGAAACCCAGACGGCTATGAGAACGAAAACATCTTCGCCCTCGGCGAAATCGACGTCGACATCGATACCGGCTCAGTCTTCAGCGATAAAATCATCATCAACAAAATCCACATCAAAAAACCTGAAATTAGTTATGAAAAAACACTGTTGAGCTCCAACATCAAAGCACTTCTGAATAACATCGAAGAGTTCTCTGGTAGCTCAGACAAAACCACGCCAGAGCCAGAGGCTGGAACACCCGCAGAGAGCGGCCCCTCCAAGCAAGTCGTCATTAAACAGCTAATCATCGAAGACGGCACAATTTTCGTTGGTCTAATGGGGAACAGCACCACCGTGCCACTACCTCGCATCGAGATGAATGACATCGGCGAGACTGGCAACAAGAAGAGTATGGCAGAAGTCATCGATCTCGTCCTCAACGAAGTGCTGAAATCAATCGGCCCAGCCATTGCAGAGTCAGGTGACGGTGAAGGCGTGATTAATAAAGCTACAGACAGCATCAAGGGTCTATTCGGCAAATAGGCACGATCCCCATTCATTATTTTAACAATAAAAGCGCGGCTCTTCGGAGACCGCGCTTTTTTCATGCCCCAACTCACGGTATCGCTCGCGTTGAGACTCAAGCACATTGAGCACCAAAGCGCGCGTAGCCCATAGCGCCGAAACTAAGACCGTGTCACGAAAGGTTTGAGCCATTCAAATTAAAGGTAGCGGTGTGCGTCCCGCGCGCCATTGCATACTCAGGCCTGTGGCGGCCGGGACGTCCGCCTCGAATTTGGATATTCGACAGTAGCGCCTTCGAGACCGACCTGCGCTACCAGCTCAAACCTATTAGGTAAGGGTATCAGACTGGCCCCAACTCTGAATTTCACGTCACATCGCGTAGTGGCGTAATACCTATTCTTATATAGAATTAATCTAAAGTGACCTTACTCAAGAAACGGTTCGCATAATCGAGTTCCTTGAGATTCCCAACCGATATAAGCACTGATATCACCTCACCTAAACGTATAGTCAGCGAGAGGAAGCCATTTATAATATCACACTCCTAAGCCGTTTTTTTTACGTAACACACGATGAATCGGAAAACTCCCTGCCACAGACCGGTGCCATCGATCGAGGGGCAAAAGTAATTGGCAGACCTCTTTCCAGAGCGCCTGCCTTCGCCGAGAGGTCAGCCTGTCACAATGTGTCATGTCACCCTGCCCTGAGCGGACCTAGCGTTCTAGCTTGACCACAAGAGCAAAAAAAGAGGCACGGGATGGTCCCGTGCCTCAGTGTTCATACAGTTATTTGTCTAGTGCGACGGCACAACCAAATGAGCTAGTTAAGCGCTTAACGAATCCATGTCGCCTTCGCATCTTCTTCTTCCTCTGTTCCATCGAGGTCGGCATTTATTCTAGCCTTATATTCGCTTGATGCCTCGGCTGCACGCTTAGCTTCAATGGAATTAATCAACTCTAATTCGGCCGCTGGAATTTCGTAACCAGGGATCTGTGAAGGTGTTAATTCCATGACTTCCATCTGGCGTGGATCTATCACATCCGCATAGGTGCTGCCATCTGGATTCAGTGTTTTAGCGGTCAGGAAAATGATTAGATTCGTTGACGCAACGTCCGATATATCATGACGGAACAATTGTCCCAGATAAGGTAGGTCCCCCAATAACGGCACCTTAGATTCATCTTCCACCTCTGTTTCAGCAGTTAAACCGCCCAAAGCAATCGTATAACCATCCTTGATCGTCACTTGAGTCTTCGCATCACGCTTTTTGAAGATCTGATCTTCAAGGATTGAGCCATTCACATTGGTTGACACGGTGTCGCCAAGTGCGCTCACGACCGGATGCACATCCAGTGTAATCATACCAGCCGCATTGACCGTAGGCGTCACATCCAACTCGATACCAACAAAGCGATACTCAATTTCTCCTGTCTCTAGCTGTCCAGTCTGGTCATTGACCGAGAACTCACGGATCGGGTAATCTTCGCCCACCTGAAAGACGGCTTGCTGGTTATTCATCACAACGACCGTCGGATTGGAGACTAATTTAGAGCGGTTTTCAGTCTGAATCGCAGTCAACGTCGCAGCGAACTGAGAACTAGAGAAAACCGCAACTAAACCACCTGAAGCACCAGTTCCCGCAATATTAGCTAAGCCATCACTAATTGTATCTTGGCCGCCAATCACCTGACCACTGCCGCCAGACGCTGGAGGTGTATTAGGAGAAGGAGAAAAGCCAGGATTACCGGAACCAGCACCATTACCACCGAGGAGATCACCTTCATTCTCATTTAAGTAAGCCCAATCAACTCCGATATCTGTCAGATCTCCATTAGAGACTTCGATGAATTTAGACTCAATCATGACCTGATCCGTCACACGATCCAATGTATCAATAATCTCTTGGATCTTATTCATACGTGACGGGCGTTCAGTAATCACCAATGCATTGCTACGAGCATCAACCTGAATACGTCCACCAGCCGCAGGATCAATCAAAGGTGCAATTGATCCCTGAATTTCTGATGATTGAGCGTAGTTAAGAATAAAAACACGTGTATCAACAGGCTCGGTGACCAAGTCCTCGATGCTCTTGATTCGGATAATATTACGATCCTCTACGTATGTGAAGCCGAGTGGCTCCAACACAACTTCATACACTTGGTTCCAAGTAATATTGCGAAGCTTAATAGATGTGCGACCTTGGAGCGCATCAGGAATGACAACATTCAAGTCAAACAGATCCGCAACATTGCGTAGTATCGTGCGCACGTCTTCATCAGGAAAGTCCACAGAGATGGTCTCCTCCTCTGCCATTGTAGCTGTTCCTGCCGGGACTTCTTGCCCAGGCAATTGAAGGACCACTTCGCTACCACTCGGAAGCTCGCTGATCGCCTCTTCTTGGATAACTGGCTCTACGACATCCAGGGCAACTCCATCAATTGTAGCATCTGGGATATCAACTGTCTCTGGAGCATACGCTTGAACTGGCTCTACCGCGGGCACTTCATTAACAGAGGCCACTTCATCGACGGTAGCATCCACGACTGCAGGTTCTGCATCAGCGCGAGTCGCCTCGATTTTCCCAAAAACAGGACCTTCGGGAGCATCGGCAATATCTGCATCCTCAGCTAGAGGAACGAGATCGACGTCCTGATCTGCAACCTCAGTGAGAGGAACGAGACTCTCTGATGGGAGTTCATCACTTTTGACAATAGCAGCATCTGATAAATCAATGTCGCTAGCGGAATACTCCTGTGCCCACAAAGCAACTGGGGCAAAGAGTAATAAGGTAATTTGATGGTATTTTTTCATACGGTTGTTGGTTGATTGAATGAGAACAGAATAAATGATGATTCGTTATATACTAAAAAAAGGTTAACTACTGACCGGAGTCCTTGGTTGCGCCAGTCGATCCATAGAATGACACAGGAAAAGTGCTCGTCCCCATACTGAGAGTATATCCGCGAGATGAAATATCTGACACGGTTATAGTAAAAGTCTGATCCTTGATCTCAGGAATGTTCGCAGGAAAACTAGTTCCAGACTTCAACAAGCCGCCTCCTTGAAGTTGTAAATAATTCTGGCCACCTTTTTCTAGGGTGCCACGCACTTGAATCGCAAATTTAAGGCCAATGGCTTCAAGAACAGAAGCATCATCGTAGGCAACAGCTTCAGCCACTGGAGCCTGCTCCTCTACAGCAACAACCACTTCCGGCGCTTCAGCGCCGTAGGGACTATCAAGCGTCTTCAGCAATGCAGCGAAGTCTGAATCACCTTGGCTCAGATAAGTTTCAGCGACATCCAAAACAGAAATACGCACGGGATGTGCCAAGACACGATCCTTGGAACCAGATAATTTAATCTCAGGAGTTTCAGCGCAAAGAGAGGCTCCGAGAAAGAGGTTAGCGCAAAGTAACAAAAAGTATGTTTTTTTCATAACGTTCCTTATTTTATTCCTTTTCTGCGAGGACCACGATACGCAACTTCGCGGTAAGATCTACGACTGAGTCAGCTGCCCCCATAGCCGCACTAACATCAAAGTCTGTGACACGCATGAGCGCATCCGCCTTATGAATCTCATATAGGAATTCGAGAATATCCTGAAAGCGACCATCCACCCTCACATCATAGGAAATCGCCGAATACAGCTTCAACGCATTCGGCCCGCCTTTGATTAGCGATGGGGCCACTGCAGACGTCTGGCTCACATCCGAAATTAGAATATCCAAATCATCCTCAAAAGAGTAAAAGTAATCAGTATTAATGGAACGCTGCGCTCTGCTAAACAGCCGCTCATCGATTGAAGCAACATAACGATCGATCAACTCAACGTGCTGCTCTAGGTCTTTCGAATTTTTTGCATTACTACTGATAGTCCGAAGGCGACCAAACAACTCATCCTCTTTGGCCGTCAATTCATCAACAACACTACCCCGCAAAAAGATAACTACTGCGCACACCAGAAGGACCACGGCACCAAAAATCGCGATGGGATACTGCTTTAGCTTCTCCATTATTTGATTCATCCCTTACCTCCTTTTGTCGAAGCCTTAGCAGTCAATGAAATCGATACTTTGAATGGGATAATACCTGTATTAGTATCACGCCGGCCCAGGCTCTCATCAACAACAACAATAAAACCCTCGGGATTTAACGACGGGGATGATTGCAGCGCACCTTTGAACTCAGTCAACACCGCCAGATCTTCAACTTCTCCGACTATCGCAATTTCATATCCCATCTTAGCCCCATCCTTCTGCTTATTGACCGACTCAGATAACGTCATTCGAGATAAAACTGCCGAACTATCTGGCTTCAATACCGACAACTCGGCCAACAACTCATGAGCAATGAACGGCGCACGAAAAAAGCGCTGCAACTCCACCACACTTTGAGCTGATTGACGAAAGTGCGCACTCTCCTTCAGGCTCTGACTATCAGCGGCTTGCGCAGCCTCAATCCGCTCTTCCATAGCAGTGATCGATCCGCGTAAAACATGAGCCCGATACTCTCCCTTCAATAACGTAAACACCGCGAGCATTGCCAACGCCACAGCAACAGAATTAATGATAAAATCAGTTCGGATGACCTTAATGTCAGGAAGAGTCGACTGAATTTTAAAATCCGGTCGCCAGTATGGTTGTATATCTCGCTTACTCACCCGCAACCTCCTCCCTCAAATGAAATTCACACATAAGACTAAATACGCCGAGCCACCTAGACCCAAAATTCGCGATCTCCACTCCATCGCCCAATTTCACATTGAGCCCCTCTAACCATGCTTCGAGATTCGGCTGCAAAATCTCAATCCCCAACGAGTCGGATACGGTTTTAGCGATCCAACTCAAATTCTGCGGAAGCACTCCTAGGAACACACGGTCAATCGTCTGACCAGTCTGCACCTCGTAAAAACCAGCGGTCGCCTGTAACTCCTTAACCATGCGCCGCAGCAACTTCGGCCCCATCTCAGCAAAATCAAAGGTATTTGAATAAAAAAGCTTTCGCGCGGATGCCTCATCCTTAAGCCCCAGTTCACGTTGCAAGAGGGGATAAATACTATCCAGACCAAAAGGAACAGGGCGAGCCACGTCAACTTGACCGCGATTGATAATAAATACATTCGCAACTTCAGAAGTGAGCTCAACACACATAATCGGAGCATCCAGCCGATTAAACCGAGCATAATCACACACACCACCTAGAGTGGCTGCAGAAGACAACTCTAACCGATCAGGGTATACCCCATAGGACAACATCTGATCTTGAACCTCTTGAAACGCGGCCGCTGGCGCACCGCAAAAAACCAGAGCCTTGGCCAAGCCCTTTTCAATCTCTAAATCCGAACCATCCCGTGCATCCAAGATCGACACACTACTTGTCACTGGATCGACATTAAACTCCGACTGCAATATCCCTGACAAAAACTCAGGCTTCTTCACCTTAGCGGCCGACTCGGCCTCATAATAACGCAAGAAGCGGCCCTTTGGATACACACCACAACGCGCGACATAATAGCTAGCGCCTTTAAAATCAACAAGCTGCTCCAAAAATGCACGCACATCGTCAGGATGACAATCCGCAGCAATCGGCAACTCCGCAACCTCTTCAACAACGATAGGTAACTTGTAGCCGGACGTCCTCACCGCGAGGATCGAGAACTCAGAAACATCAATATAGAGACCTTTAGTCTTAGGTTTAAGCATGCTTGGGGTTAAATAAATCGGCTGGCATAATAACTAAGTATTAAATTAGGCATTCTGAGAATCATCGAGCAAGTATAAAAAAACCACCAAAGCCCTTAAACACGCCGAATAGAAGGATATTTACAAGTCAGTGAGTAGTAGCCCGACACGAGTAAACGAAGCCCCTCAGAGGGCGCACTACGCGAATACACGTATCAATCCCTCAAACGAGCAAACACTCATCCTACGCTTTCATCTCAACACAACACCAACGCGCGAATACCAACCAGCAAAGCCACAACCGTAAGCAAAAAACCGGAAAAACGACGAGCAAGACACACAAACAAAAAAAGCGACTCTCTGAAACAGAGAGTCGCTTTGAAAAATACTAAACGAGTTCAATTACTCGAAGATCGTAAAACAAATTACCAAGTGCGCTTCTTATGGCGATTGGACTTCAAACGCTTACGACGCTTGTGGTTGTTCATCTTGAGACGACGTTTCTTTTTAAGGTTACCCATGGAAATATTTATACTGTGTTAATCGAGAAAAGTTCTAAAGAGCCAAATAAATGCGACGGTGTAAAGCGTTTTCTGACATTCCTAGAATTACACCTAAGACGACTCCCCCTCGGGAAGCGACAATTGCATCCGCTGCAGCATGACTCGAAGATGCCGCGGCAACTCTGCACGAAGCAAAATCTCGCCAGCAGCAGAGGGTAACACTACGTCACGCAAATGCAGAGCCAACCCATCTAACACTGGGAAACGAATCCCAGAAGTGCGCTTATTCGGCAAAAGCTCACTCAATAAAGGCGCCTCTGGGCCATCGTAGAGCACATCTCCCAAAACTGCCAATTCGTGCACCGCAGCATGAACACGCACCTGATGCGGGCGCATGAAAGAGGTCGTCGCCTCCCATAAAGCCCACCCTGCCTTCGACTCTGACAATAAACGAAATTCAGTCCGAGCCTTCTTCCCCTTCGCAGTGGAAGGAATCATCTTTGGCTTAGTATTATGCGGCAACAGCGGCGCATCCGCCACAACCTCACGGGCACGCCCCGACACGCCCGCCTTCGCCACAAACAAAAAGCGATACTGCAACTCAGCCGAACCTACCAAATTACGCAATTCAGACAAACTTTCGCGATTTTTCGCGAACAGCGCCACACCCGAAATCGCGGGATCGAGATAATACGCCGAACCGAACAATGTCGCGCCACGCTTTACCAATTCAGGCTTTTCCGCCTGCAATTGCTTATTTAACGCAGCATCCATATCAGGAATTCCCGCATCCCATGGATACTCACGCACTCCAACACCAGTCGGCTTCTCGACCGCAATCCAGCCCTCCGCCTCGCCAATCACAGGCATGCGCAAAGGCGCATCACCTAACATGCCTGGAGGAAATCCAATTGAGTTCTTCTTACGTGCTTGGCTCATAATCAATAATTGCCTCCTGATACAAAATGCCCCCGAACCGACTAGCGATTCGAGGGCATACTTGTGGGGGTATAAAAATTTACGCAGCAATCAACGCAGCACAACGTGCTTTGTGACGAGCAATCTTATTATGATGCACCAAGCCAATCTTGCCAGCCTTATCAAGGGCGGAGATGTAGTCCTTAGACGCAGCAATAAGTGCATCCTTGTCCTTTGCTTCGACAGCGATTTCAACCTTCTTGGCAAGCGTCTTGAGACGAGTCTTCACCTGACGGTTACGTAGAGTGCGAGTCTCCGTTTTACGGATATATTTAAGTGCTGATTTAGTATTAGCCATGTCTATAAAAAAGTTAAGAGGCGGGAAAGTGGATTCTCAAAAAACAACTGTCAAGCGAGAAAAGGACGAAAAACGTCGAAGGCCAGTGACGGGCCTCTAGCCATCGCACAACAATGAAATTCAACATTCAGCGTTCAATGTTGAACGTTCGAAGTTCAAAGAGGTGTCGACCTCGACGTGCTGTAAGCCGGATTTTGTCCGCCGCCCGCCGAAGCGTTTGGCTGTGCGTTCATTTATCTACCCCGCCGAAGCGAAGTTCCCGCCGAAGCGAGATGCGACATACCCGGAATCATAGACGGGCCGCCAGATTCCCTATTTTGCCTTGCACCGGAATGGGTTTATCTAGCCTCCATTGTTACCTTTGGAGCGGTGAGCTCTTACCTCCCCTTTTCACCCTTACCTCAAGCAAGCCCGAGGCGGTTATTTTCTGTGACACTGTCCGTCACGCTCGGTTGCCCTCACGCGCCCCCGCTTTCACAGGGATTCCTGCCCTACGGTGTCCGGACTTTCCTCTCATCCCCGAAAGAACAAGCGAACGCCCACACGCCGAAGTCGACGCACGGCACAGTGCCGAACCAAACCGTAACAGCAAGCGGGAATTTCAAACACGATTCTTTTACACGCAAAAACATCTCACAACACTGGATATCCATACGATACGGCCGTATGGTAGATAAATTCAGACAGACACACTACTGTGACAATTTCGTAACAGAGTGGCTCCTATGTCGACAGCCTCCCCTTTTTCCTCCACTCTCACCAAACATGGACACCAAACAGCTGAACGCTCACTTCAACCGAATCCGCGAAGAATATGTAGATCAATTCGACGAGGAACTTGAAATGGAATTTGGTGAAGCAGACGAAATGGGTGAATCACATTCCCCAGAGTTTCGCCGACGCTACTTCAAAGAGCTCTACCGACTACAAGTCGAGCTCGTCAGACTACAAGACTGGGTCGTCGAATCAGGACACAAGCTCGTTGTCCTCTTTGAAGGGCGCGACTCCGCGGGTAAAGGCGGCGTCATCAAGCGTATCACTCAGCGCCTCAATCCACGCGTCTGCCGTGTCGCAGCCCTCACGACTCCCAATAAGCGCGAGCGCACTCAATGGTATTTCCAACGATACGCCAAGCACCTGCCTGCCGCAGGCGAAATCGTGCTCTTCGACCGCAGCTGGTATAACAGAGCCGGCGTCGAACGCGTCATGGGGTTCTGCACCGAAGAAGAATACCAAGAGTTCTTCCGCTCCGTCCCCGAGTTTGAGAAAATGCTCACCCGCTCTGGTATACAGATTATCAAATACTGGTTCTCCATCAGCGATGAAGAGCAAGAGTTTCGCTTCAGTTGCCGCAACCACGACCCACTCAAGCAGTGGAAACTCAGCCCAATGGACCTCGAAGCACGTAAGCGCTGGGAGGATTATACCAAAGCAAAGGAAGTGATGCTCAAAAAGACCCACATCCCCGAAGCACAATGGCGAATCGTGCCAGCCGACGATAAAAAGCGAGCTCGCCTAAACTGCATCTCCCACCTACTCAGCCAAGTGCCTTATCAACAAGTCGACCGTGACCCAATAGAGCTACCAACACGCGTCCACCATGACGACTATGCGCGCACGCCGATCCCAGACGAAATCATCGTCCCGCAGCTCTTCTAAAAGATAGAAGAGCAGCACTTACCTCGAGCTGCCAAATGCGCAGCACGAAAGACACGAATGCACCCGCACACAACGCAGGTAAAGCCTTCGCAGCGCCCGAACCAGAACGCAGGAACAATCAATCCTGCCCTGACCACGACTAGCTGACAATACCCGATCTCAGTCGAGCCAATACAGCAGGAACTCCTCAGTAGACAGGTAAAGACGCGTGGCAGAAATTACGATTTCCGGCAATTTCGTCACAGTTCACGCAACTGTAACAATATAGCCACAATTCCGTCACAGACACGGGGTATCTTCCGCCGCTCAAACAAATGCGCCACTTGGCGTGGGATTTTTTTTTCCAAACAACAAACACAATATGAACAAAACAACAAAACTCCTTGGCCTCACTACGGCCATCTTCGCCGCGAACAGCGCGTTCGCACTCCCAGACTTCAACACGGACCTCAAGGATGACCTTGATCCAATCTGGAGCCACGCGACACTCTATAAGAACTCGGACAATAGCGTCATCCAAAAAATTGCTTTCACTGGACGCCTCCAGGGGGACTACTTCACGACCGAGAATGATGAAACCAACGACTCAGACAGCAATACCGCCTGGCGCCGCGCTCGTGCAGGCTTTAAGGCCAACGTCTTCAACGACTTCACCGTCCACAGTGAAGCCGACCTCAACCTCCGCAACCCACAACCACTCTACAACGGACTCACCGACGCCTACATCGCTTGGCACCCAACCGACGACTGGAAAATAAAATTCGGCAAGCAATCCGCAGGCTTCACACTCGACGGCGCCACATCCTCGAAGAAACTCTACCGCACCGAGCGCAGCCTCATCGGCGACAACATCTGGTTCAGTAAAGAGTATTTCGTAGGCGTCGGCGCTTCCGGCGATGTCGACCAATGGCAGTGGAAGGCTGGAGTATTCTCCAACACGCAAACCGAAGAGTTCGACCAAACATTCGACAACTCCTACTTCATCCTGACTTCACTTGGCTACGACTTCGCCGAGCAACTCGACGTCGACAAAGCCCTACTTCGCCTCGACTACGTCTACCAAGACGAGCCGAGCAAAAACGATGCTCTCGATGTCGTCGGCACAGCAGCTTATGAGCACGTAGCATCCCTCTCCTTCCAATACGACAATGGCAAAAAGCACATCCACACTGACCTCGCATATGCGCAGCGATACGATGGCGACGATGTCTATGCACTGCAAATCATGCCGTTCTACGATCTAAACGACACATTCCAAATCGCAACCAGCTACACGCACATCGAGAACTCATCTGGAGGAAAAACCCTCAACGTTACAAGATACGCAAAAAACGTCCAAACCGGCAAAACAAAGTCTGCTGACGAGTTTTACCTCGGACTCAACACGTATTTCTACGGCCACAAGCTCAAGTGGCAGAACGGCGTCAGCTACACACTCACAGACAAGGATACATACGAAGGCGTCACCTTCACGTCTGGCATCCGCATTTCCTGGTAGTTGTTTGTTTTGTGACGCCGTTGTCACGACAGCGGCGTCACTTTGTAACAAACTACTGCTATCATTTACATAGCTCATAAGAGCGAATTATATAACATGAAAACACAATCACTTCTCAAACTCGCATCAATCGCAGCAGCACTCACAATCGGCACAACGCTCAGCGCGACTGAAACAATCGTCATCAAGGGCTCCGACACACTCGGCGCAAAAATGGTGCCACAAATCGCAGAAGCATTCAAAGCTAAGATGGCCAAAGAAGGCGTCAACGTTGCTTTCGAAATTGCAGCTGAAGGCTCCTCAACTGGCGTCGCTTCCGTAATCGACGGCACAGCTGAAATCGGCATGTCATCTCGCGACCCGAAGGAAAAGGAGATCGCAAAGGCGAAGTCCAAGGGCGTCGGAATGAACACCATCACAGTTGCTAAAGACGGCATCGCACTGATCGTCAACGAAGCCAGCCCACTCAGCGAGATCAGCCTCGAAGACATCGAAATGATCTTCTCTGGTGACGTCACCGACTGGTCTGCACTCAGCACCAACACTGGCACCATCTCTGCCTACACTCGCAATACATCGTCCGGCACCTACGCCGTCTTCCAAAAGATGGCAATGAACTCCCGCAACTATGGCAGCGACACACAGAAGATGGCCGGCAACGAGCAAATCGCCTCTGAAGTCGCAAGTAACCCGAACGGCATCGGCTATGTCGGCCTCGCATACATCCAAACGCCAGGCGTAAAAGTCCTCCCAGTCAACGGAGCGGAACCAGACTCCAAGGAGTATCCACTCGCTCGCCCGCTTTACTATCTGACAAACAGCAGTAAGCCATTGAGCCCAATCACTCAGCAGTTCATCGACTTCAGCCTCAGCAAAGAAGGCCAGGAGATCGTGAAGCGCGTGCACTTCCTTCCTGTTAAATAAGCCAACTTCACATTTCAATGTAGTCGACGGGTCGTTGCCTCACCGCAACGACCCGTTTTTGGCTCACACGCCGTCACACAATTGTAACGAAGCACCGTCTTTGTAAACTTGGCATACTAGCTACTACTTCTATCTTCGTCCCACAATGGCTTCTCCCACACAAAACAACAAGAATTCGCCCCCCGCATTCAGCAAGCGACGCGCCCTGTTCATGGGCAAAGATTCCGACAGCATCATCAAGACCTTCTTCGGCAGTAATGCCATGGTCGCGATACTCGTGCTCGCCCTCATCACTATTTTCCTCTTCAAGGAAGGCGCAGGATTCGTGGGACTCTACCATAAGAGCCTGCAAGAGTATCGCCAATCCGGGCTCGAATACGTCGACATACTCAAAGAGTCGCGCGACGACTATACAGAACTCAACCGCTACTTAAACGACATCAAAACAGAGTGGATCAACGACCTCAAAGCAGACGGCCTCTCTCAATCAGAAATTTCGAAAAAAGTTTTCAGCCCTGAAGCGAAGGCACTCTTTATGGGTTATATACGAGCCGGGTCCAACCTACGCAGTTTCGTAAAACAAAAAATGGACATCGCGATCGAAGTCCGCGATCAGAACACAACCAACCAAAATCTAAACGATACCCTTAAGAACTACAGCACCCGAATCTCAAACATCAAGGATGCCGCCTACAGCTTAAAAGCTGAAGACATTGCTAAATTCTCCCACCTACTACGCGAATCGGGACGAACAGAACGCGCAGAAGGGTTGAGCGACACAGCACCTCTCTCACAAGATGACCGCACACTTTACCTTGAGCTACTAGGTGCCGAATACCGGACGCTCGCCCAAAGCATCACCCCCGTTGACTATGAAAGCGCAATTGCCGAAGTCACAGGCGACCAAGAAAAATACACAGAGATACTCAACGAACTAGATGTTAAAATCCAAGAACTGCTCGCAAGTGCAGACGCGATCGACTTCAACAGCGCAGCCCTTGATAAACGTATCGAAACATTCACAGAGCTAAACGCACTATACATCAGCCAAGTCCCCTCACACCTCAACAAGCTAGCAAGCTGGAACCCGCACGAACCCATCTCCAATTCGCGCGCACTCGGCGCATTCCTCACGGGGAAAAACTGGGTCACGGCCAGTGACCAACAAGACTGGTATGGTCTCCTGCCCCTAATTACAGGCTCCCTGCTCATTTCATCAATCGCACTCTTCTTCGCAGTGCCCTTCGGCGTCGGAGCAGCCATCTACGTCAATCAAATTGCAGGCCCGACAGAGCGTAACTTCATCAAGCCTTACATTGAGTTCATCTCAGCGATTCCCTCCGTCGTCATCGGCTTTTTCGGGGTCGTGGTGTTTGGCGAGGCCATCCGCCTACTCTCTCAAGTGGATGCCCTCTCATGGGTGCCCTTCTTCCCAGTGCAAGAGCGCCTCAACGCATTCACTGCAGGTTGCCTGCTCGCCCTAATGGCAATCCCCACGATCTTCACACTCGCAGAAGACGCGATCAACAACGTCCCACGTCACTTCAAAGAAGCGTCCTTTGCAATGGGAGCGACCCGCTTGCAAACCACCATGCGTGTGATCGTGCCCACTGCACTCTCCGGCATCATTTCCGCCATCATGCTGGGCTTCGGTCGTGTGATCGGCGAAACCATGGTCGTGCTACTCTGCGCAGGTAATCGTATCAAGATCCCAGACTTCACCTCTGGCCCCGGCGTCTTCTTCGAACCCGTCCACACCATGACCGGCATCATCGCTCAAGAAATGGGCGAAGTCGTGCACGGCAGTCTCCACTACCGTGCACTCTTTATGGTCGGCATCGTCTTATTCTTTGCATCGCTACTGATCAACTATGGCGCCCAATGGATCGTCAAAAAATATAGTAAGCTCGAAAGTTAATCACTGCGACTACTCAACTGCACTTTGCCATGAGCACACCCAAGAATTCTCACATTTTCTCTAAACGCCCATCGATGACGTCGACGATCGAAACGATCACCTCATGGTCGTTTCGCCTCGCCACGTATTTCGTCATTCTCTGCGCAGGCTATCTGTTCTTAGACATTACGATCAACGGCTCCAAGGCGGTCTTCACCACCAAGGCTCCCTTCATCAACGTCGCATTTCTAACTGAAAAGCCACAGACCCTACACGTCTTCGAACCCAAAGAAATCGATGCAGAGCTAAAGACCTCCAAAGCCAAAATCCTCTCGCTCCAAGCCGAAAGCCGCAACCTTGGTTCAGGCGAAACAGGAGCCTCCAGTGAACTCGAAGCACAAATCAAAGCATTGGAAGAGAAAATCACTGCGCTCGATATAGAACGCAAAGCCAATCGTTTGATGTATGGAGACAACGACTACCGCGCACTCACCGAAGAACCATCAAGTGATCAATATGTATACAGTAATTACGCCTACAGCGGCGGCGGCATTGGCCCCGCGATCGTCGGCACCTGCCTACTCGTCGCCGGCTCTATCACCATCGCACTCATCCTCGGGATCCTCTGCGCCATCTTTCTGAGCGAATACAGCCGCCCTGGAAAAACGCTACAGCTCATTCGCCTCTCGGTGCTCAACCTCTCCGGCGTGCCATCCATTGTCTTCGGCTTATTCGGCTTCGGCATGTTCGTGCTCTTCTTCGGCTGGGGTGTCTCGCTCCTCGCAGGCTGGTTCACTCTCGCTATTATGGCACTCCCCGTGATCATCGCTGCCAGCGAAGAATCCATGCGCGCCATCCCCAAAGGCTTCCGTGAAGGCTCACTCGCACTCGGCGCATCGAAGTGGACAAGCGTCCGCACCAACGTGCTGCCCTACGCGCTGCCCGGCATCTTAACCTCCTCCATTATGGGTGTTGCCCGTGTCGCAGGCGAAACCGCCCCCATCATGTTTACTGCCGCATTCGCACTACGCGACCAACTCCCATGGGAAGGCCTGGCAAAGCCAACCGACTTCTTCTTCCAAGGCGTAATGGCTCTCCCCTACCACATCTATGTCGTCAGCTCTAAGATCCCACAAAACGAATATACCCGCAACATGCAGTATGGCGCCGCATTCGTATTTCTACTGATCGTTGGCTTCTTTGCACTCAGTAGTATCATCCTACGTATCCAAGTCCGTAAAAAATACAAGTGGTAGTCCCTGCACATTCCCCTTTAGTTTCTATTTTCCAATTTGCATAAACAATAATGAGCACAGCATCTAACAGCACAATCGCAGGCGAAGGCACAGGCACGCCCATCATTAAGATCCGTAATTTCGATTTCGCATACGGAGACTCACAGGCACTTTTCAATATCAACATGGATATTAACGAGAAGGAAGTCACCGCATTCATCGGCCCCTCCGGCTGCGGAAAATCGACCTTCCTACGCTGCTTCAATCGCATGAACGATCTGATCGACATCGCCCGAATCAAAACTGGCGAAATTCAAATCAGTGACGTTAACATATACGATAAAGAGGTCGACGTTATCGAACTGCGCAAACACGTCGGCATGGTCTTCCAAAAGTCAAACCCGTTCCCGAAGTCGATCTACGATAACATCGCCTACGGCCTACGCATCCAAGGCGTGAAAAAGAAAAGCACCTTAGATGAAGTCGTCGAACGCTGCCTACGCAGCGCTGCGCTATGGGACGAAGTCAAAGACCGCCTAAGTGAAAGTGCGCTCGGCATGTCAGGCGGCCAGCAGCAACGCCTCTGCATAGCCCGAGCCCTCGCCGTGCAGCCTAAGATTTTGCTCATGGATGAGCCCTGCTCAGCGCTCGACCCCATCGCAACCGCAAAAGTCGAAGAACTGATCCACGAACTCAAGAAAGACTACACTATCGTCATCGTAACACACAGCATGCAACAAGCCGCACGTGTCTCCGACCGCACCGCATTCTTCTATCTCGGTAAACTCATCGAATACGGACAAACCGACCAAATCTTCATGAACCCCCGCGACACACAGACCGAAGCCTATATTTCAGGACGTTTTGGTTAACCCAAGCAGAACGCATAAATTACAAAACTTACCAGATACATATACCATGAAACGCTACTTCCACCACGAACTCGAAGACCTTCGATCCAAACTCATCCTCATCGGAGAAAAAGCAAATAACGCAGCAAAGCTTGCGATCGACGGCTTCCTGACCAATGACCTACAAAAAGTAGAGCACGCACTCACACTAGATGATGAGATCGATAAGATGGAAGCCACGATTGACCAAGCTTCCGTCCGCTACATCACACTACGTTCACCTGTATCTAGTGACGTGCGCTTCATCCTTGTCGCGATTAAAGCTAGCCATGACCTTGAACGCGCTGGCGACGAAGCACACAGTATTGCTAAACGTGCTCGCAACATTCTAGTGCGTGATGGCCAAGTCGAGAACGCAGTCAGCATCGAAGAAATGAGCGACCTAACTTGTAAAATGCTACAAGACGCAATCACTGCATTCATCGAAGAAGATGTCGACTTAGCCCAAGACGTCATAAGTCGGGACAAAGAAGTCGATCGCCTCAACAAGAAAAACTTCAAAGCACTCGCAACAGGCAGCGAAGGTGACACCACTGAAGCATCCACACGCTTCGAGACGATCTTCATTTCGAAATCGATCGAACGCATAGCCGATCACGCTAAAAACTTAGCCGAAGAAACGATCTACTTACTCCACGGTTCCTAAGTCAACAATACGTATAGGCATCGAATTTTGACTGTTTTTTGCAGGTTTTGGGACTAAATGAATATTTCTGTATCTTTTTGGCCTTCATTCTGCTATGTAGGTCGCGTTGAAATTAATAGCGTATTTTAATAACGCTGTAACTTCCGACTACCTAAACTCAGTTAAATTCGAAAAGATCAGTCTTATGGCTAAAAAAACAACAACTAAAAAAGCACCTGCTAAAAAAGTAGCGGCGAAAAAGGCACCTGTAAAAAAAGTAGCGGCGAAAAAAGTAGCGGCGAAAAAGGCACCTGTAAAAAAAGTAGCGGCGAAAAAGGCACCCGCAAAAAAAGCGGCAGCTCCTAAAAAAGCTGCTCCTGCGAAAAAGGCACCTGCTTCCCAAAAGAAAGCAGCGACAACCAGCATCATCGCACGTGTCGATGTTGGTTTCGGCAACGCACTCTACGTTCGCGGCGAAGGCGCTGGCCTCAGCTGGACAAAAGGCACTGCACTTGAAAACACCACTCCATACGAGTGGGCACTCAAGAGCACGAAGAAGGGCAACGTTACCTTCAAGTTCCTCATCAACGACGAACTTTGGGCCGAAGGTGAAAACATCACTCTCGAAGCTGGTAGCGAATCCATTAGCTCACCAACATTCGTTTGGTAATTACTGTCGACTCGACATCATTCTAAACAAAAGCCCTCGACTTCCGACGAGGGCTTTTTTGTGTCCAAATACATTTAATACTCGGGTCTTTACTACGCCACCTTATCGCATCTCCCAAACGCTCCGAAGGACCTAATCCTGCTGAGCATTGAAATACTCATCGTCCTCAGTGATCGCCATCATTCGTTCTCTTAACAGCACAGCTGCTTTCTTAGGATCCCCCCCTGCCAACTCTTTACCTGAACCGACATCGTCCACGCGGACATTGATTCGGCTAAACGGCACTGGGATATAAAAACGATCCCAGCTCTTCAAACGCCAGGCGCGTGTGTAATTATAAGACAGCAATAGAATCGGTGCCCCACCACGCACAGCGAGTGTCGCCGCACCTGCCTTCATATCATAAATCGGGCCACGTGAACCATCCGGCGTAATCCCGATGTCATACCCAGCACGGCTCACCTTCAGCAATTCACGAAACGCCTGCATTCCACGACCATGACGTGAACCGCGAACTGGCTTAATCCCAAGTTGCTCGAAAAAACCAGCCAACCACGCGCCGTCACTACTAGCACTAATCAAGCCAGCCATCTTACGATCGGGCAAGTAGCGCCGATATAGCTCAGGCGCCAACAAGATGCGATTGTGCCATAAAATCACCACAGCAGGCTGCGCCGGCTTATCCAAAAATGCCCGCACATCGTCACCGAAATGAAAGCGCAAGCTCCGCGTCCACATTCGCAAAAAAAATCCGAAGATCCCCATCGCAATACGCGACGCCCCTTCTAACTCTCTAGGTGCCTTTGTCTCGTTCGATGTGGGTGCCTTCGTCTCAGTTGTCTGTGCTTCATCCATTATGCAAATGATAAATGCATATTCTGCGCCCGTTGCAATGCCAGTATTCGCCTAGCGCAGCGCACTTTCCAACCTTGACCCAATAATTCAAAACTCCATCTTTTGGCGACTTATGACAGCAAAAGCATCCAGTGATAGTCTCATGGAAGAAATCGTCGGCCTCTGTAAGCGCCGCGGCTTCATCTTTCCCTCCTCCGAAATTTACGGCGGCTATAATGGTTTTTACGATTACGGCCCGCTCGGCGTCGAACTGCGCAACAACATCAAGCAAGCCTGGTGGCGCGACATGGTGCAACGCCGCGACGACATCGAAGGCCTCGACTCGACGATCATCATGCATCCGGACATCTGGAAAGCCTCCGGCCACGTCGATGGGTTCTCGGATCCGATGGTCGACTGTAAAGAGTCCAAGCTCCGCTACCGCGCAGACCAACTCTTCTTCGCACCCGTTATCGTCGAAAGCGAAACCATTGGCTACGTCTCCGTCGTCGAATGCCCAGAGCAACAGGAAGTTGCCGAGAAAGCCGCAGCCACGCTCAAGCGTAAGGCCGGCAAGCAAGGTGAACTCGAAGCGATCGTCCTCAAGGATTACACCGAATCGAAGCCAGAAGAGTATGACCTCATCCCTTCCCCTGCCACAGGCAAGCCAGGCTCATTGACCGCGCCACGTGAGTTCAAGCTCATGTTCGAAACCAAGGTCGGCCCACTCGCTGACGACTCTGCAGTTGCTTACCTCCGCCCAGAAACCGCACAAGGCATCTTCGCCAACTACAAGAACATCGTCGATACTGGTCGCGTAAAAATCCCTTTCGGCATCGCCCAAATCGGTAAAGCGTTCCGCAACGAGATCACACCGCGCAACTTCATCTTCCGCTCACGTGAGTTCGAGCAAATGGAGATCGAATACTTCATCTCACCCAACGCCGACTGGAAGACGCTCCACCGCGAATGGATCGATACCTGCATTGACTGGCTCGTATCCATCGGCCTACCTCGTGAAGGCATCACCGAAGACATTCACCCGGAGGATAAGCTCGCATTCTACTCGCAAGCCACCACCGACCTTATGTTTCAGTTCCCGCATGGTGAACAAGAACTATGGGGTATTGCATGCCGCGGCGACTACGATCTAAAGCAGCACCAAGAGCACTCTGGCAAGTCGATGACCATCTTCGACGAAGCCGCGAAAGAGAAATACGTGCCACACGTCATCGAGCCATCGCTCGGTGTGGACCGCACCATCCTCGCCGTGCTCAGCGCCGCTTACACCGAAGACGAAGTGCCCAACGACAAGGGCAAAGTCGAGAAGCGCACACTGCTCAAATTCAGCCCGAAGATCGCACCGGTCAAAGCCGCGATCTTCCCTCTGCTCAAGAACAAGCCTGAACTGGTTGAACGCGCACAAGCACTCTACAAGAAACTCCAACGCCGCTGGAACGTCTTCTACGATGCATCCGGAGCCATCGGCCGCCGCTACCGTCGCCAAGATGAGATCGGCACACCGTTCGGCATCACCATCGACTTCGACACCATCGAGAAAGACGGCACCGTCACCCTACGCGACCGCGACACCTGCGAACAACGCCGCGTGAGCGAAGACGAACTGATCGCCTTCCTCGAAGAGCAGATCGACGGTTAAGTCGAACTGACATCGAACACTTTCGAAATCCCGCACGCCGCCAGGCTGCGGGATTTTTTGTGCGATACAGTAGAAGCGCTTTCCGGCCTCAGTCTAAATCCGTAGGGGGGTTGCTTGCCGACAACCGCGCACCCACCAGACACCACATGCACACAAAGCGATATCGCTCCCTGAACAATACCCGCGTTTTATCCAGGTTCAGCAGCAACTGAAGCAAATGCCCCAGACTAACAAGGCCATCTCTC